>CAMNHT010000056.1 GCA_946539625.1 uncultured Clostridia bacterium
CAAAGTGTGTCATCCTGAGGAGCATTTATGCGACGAAGGATCTGAAAAACAGCGGTTTTACTGCTTTTTTGAAAGATTCTTCGCCTTCCACTTCGTTACAGCGGAAGATCGCGCGCTTCCCGCGCGTGCCATGCTCAGAATGACAGGACTTTTTTCACAGCCCCTTTTTCATTGTCTGTCGTTCAGTCCGTCTTTGCTGTGCAGCACGCTTTCAGTCCTTCGATCTCCTCCGGTGTGAGATATCGCCATTCGCCGGGGCGCAGATCGCCGAGCTTCAGATTGCCGTACGCCTCGCGTTTCAGCCGCAGCGTCCGATGTCCGATCGCCTCGAGCATCCGGCGGATCTGCCGGTTTCTTCCCTCGTGGATCGTGATCGAAAACGCCGTGCCTCCGGTCGTCGAACGGCGGATATTTGTAACGCGCGCAGGCGCGGTCAATCCGTCCGAAAGCTGTACGCCGTTTGTGAGCGTTGCGATCTCCGACGCGGAAAGCGTACCGTCGCACACGACGCGGTAGGTCTTATTGACGCCGAAGCGCGGATGCATCAGGTGATTTGCAAGCTCGCCGTCGTTGGTCAGAAGCAGCAAGCCCTCGGAATTGATGTCGAGCCGTCCGACATTATAGAGCCGGTACGGAAGCTCGGATACGAATGCCTGCACCGTCTTTCGGCCAGCTTCGTCGCTTGAAGTCGAAACGACTCCGCGCGGTTTGTAGAGCATCAGCACAACGTGTTTTTCCTGCGGCGTGATTGTTTTGCCGTCGATCCGCACGTCGTCCCCTTCCTCCACGGACATGCCGAGGACGGCCGGGAGACCGTTTACCGTTACCCGCCCGTCCGTAATGATCTGTTCCGAAGCGCGCCGCGACGCCACGCCGCAATCCGCCATGTACTTTTGTAAACGCATATGCCCCGCCCGCGGTTCATTCAAGAAAAAAACGGACCGCCTTTTGAAGATAGTACGCAAAATCGACCGCATCGACCGTTTCACACGCAACGATCGGGACCGTCTTTACAACCTCGCCGTTTCGCAGAAGCGAAACCGTCCCGACCTGCTGCCCTGCACGAACAGGCGCGATGCACGTATCGAACGCCGTTTCCACGGAATACGCCTCCTCGCCGTCGATCTGCGTCGGGTACAGTATATCAAAGACCGGCTCTGCCGACAATCCTTTTTTTATACCGTTTTCGACCGGGAGCGAAAAAAGCGTATTGCGGGTCATAAACGTCCTGACGCGATAGTCACGAAAGCCCGCGTCCAGCAAACTTTTTGCCGTATTCCACATCGTCGGGCAGTTCAGAACAACGCCGACAAGCTTCATTTCACCGCGCTCCGCCGCAAAGACGAGGCACTTCCCCGCCGCCTTTGTATAGCCGGTCTTGACGCCGATGCCGCCCTCGTATTCCCACAGAAGGCGGTTCTTGTTCTTGAGCGTATGCGGGTTCGTTCCCTCGGTCTTTCTGTACTGCGTACGCACGATCTCCGCAAAGAACGGGTTTTCGAGCGCCGCTGCGCCGAGCAGTGCAAGATCCTTTGCCGTCGTGTAGTGATTCGGGTCGTGCAGCCCGTTCGGCGTCACAAAGTGTGTGTCAAGAAGGCCGAGCGCCTTTGCCCGCGCGTTCATATGATCCGCAAACGCACTTGTCCCGCCGTCCAGAAAGCATGCGATCGTGACCGCCGCATCGTTGCCGCTGGTCAGCATCAGCCCGTACACGAGATCGGAAAGCGATATCGTTTCACCCGTCTTCAGGTACATCGACGAGCCCTCCGTACCGACGGCTTCCTTCGGAACGGTGACCGTCTCCGTCAGCCTTCCGGACTCGACGGCTATGAGTGCCGTCATGATCTTTGTCGTGCTCGCCATCGGTAAACGCGCCGTTTCATTTTTTGCGTAAAGAACGCGTCCGGAGTTCGCCTCAATGAGATATGCCGCCTGCGCCGGAACATCCGCTTGCTCTGCTTTCGCCGTACACGGCAGCAGAATGATCGCGCAGAGAAGGATCGTTAGCAGCCGCTTCACGATTCTTGCGCCTTATCGGGATCCGTCTTCGGCGCGCTTTCCGGTGTTTCGCAGGTCTCATCCCTTTGCATACGGATGTCGGCAATCGCGTCGCGGATCTCACACATTGCGGTCGGGATCATCTGCACGAGCCGGTCGAGCGTGCTGTCGCAGTCGGCGTGCAGAAGCGTCACCTGCCCGCCCTGCATATGCAGAAATGCCTTTGGGCTGATGGAGACGCCGACGACGCTTGCGCCCAAAAACGGATATCCGTTCGCGTCGAAATCCGGCGCGCCTTTCCTCGCCACCGCCTGCGTCGGAAAATCCCCGCCGCCTGCAAAGAAGCCGAGGCATACCTTGGAGACCGGAATGACCACCGCGCCGCCTTCCCCGTAAATCGGGCTGCCGACGATCGTGTTTACGTCGACGATGTTTTTGAGTTCCCGCATTGTCGTTTGCAGAATTGTTTCAACAGGATGCATATGTTTTCCTCTTTTCGTTTGTTTTATGGGTATTGTTTGCCGCTTTTCGCTGCGCTATACGCCCGCGCACGATTCCGGCTATGAGCCGGACCGGTTCCACGATCGCCCGCGCCCGCGCGCCGATCCGTATCACCGTGCCTGCGGAAAGTCTCGCTGTCGCCGATCCGCTTTCGGCAACGCGCGTTGTGAGCATCGAAAACAGCACGGCTGTCGTTCCCGCAAGCTGTACCGACACTGCTGGTTCGCCCTCGATCCCGACGGTCGTTCGCGTATCGAGGCGCAAAAGCCGTATGCCCTTGAACCCCGTTGCAATGCGTTTTCTGCGTTTTTTCAGTAAATGCACCTGTTTTTTGCCGATCATGAGCGTAAAATACGGCTTTCCGAACAGATAGAGCCGGAATCGGATGGGAATCGGGATCAACCCGAGTACATAGATCCTGGCATGTACCACACCGCCGCGCACGCCGACTCTTCCGCGCGCTTCGACGATCAGCGGCATGGACGCGAGCAGCAAATGAAACAGCAATACGAACAAAACAATCAGAAACCACATATACACAGTGTTCCCGTTTCATTTATTTGCATACGAAAAAAGGACCGTTCGAAAACGGTCCTTTGGTGTTGCGTTTTTTAGCGCATGCCTTTGTCGTACGGAATGCCTTCCGCCTTCGGCGCGCGGGACTTCTTGGAAGTGAACGCGAGCACCAGGAGCGAGATCACATACGGGATCAGACGGTACAGATGCGGGTTTAAGAGCTTGCCCCAAACGGGATCCTTGCTGAGATTCAGCAGGGTTGCAATGCCGTCGCCGTTGATGTCCAGCGTGGAGTACGACGCCGCGATACACTTGAAGAAGCCGAACAGCAATGCCGCGCCGGCAATGCTCAGGGGCTTCCAGTTACCGAAGATCATAACCGCCAGAGCGAGGAAACCGAAGCCCGCAACGTCGCCGTTTGCCACGCAGTTTGCGGTGGTCAGCGTGTAGACGAAGCCGCCCATGCCGGCAAGCGCGCCGGAAATGACGACGCCGCTGTAACGCATTTTGTAGACGTTGATGCCCAAGCTTGCCGCTGCCTGCGGATTCTCACCGCAGGAACGGAGACGCAGACCGAAGCGGGTCTTGTACAGAATGATCGAAAGCACGACGAACAGGATGATGCAGAAATAGGTGGTCAGATAGACCTTGTTCAAAAAGGTCTCGCCGAGGAACCCGATTTCCTGCGTCTTGTCGAAGCCGAGCATGGTCTTTTTCACCATGAACCAGCTTGCCGCATCGCCCTTGAACATTCTCAGTTCGCTCTGCTGTGCAACGAGGCGGATAAAGAAGCAGACGAGCGCCGGAGACAGGAGGTTCAGCGCGGTGCCGCCGATGGTCTGATCGGCCTTCAGGTTGATCGCAGCAAATGCCAGCAGCAGAGAGAAGATCGCGCCGGCAGCCGCCGTAATCAACATGATCAGAAGCAGGAACAGCTGCAGGTTGCCCCAGTTTGCGCTCATGTCCTTCGCAATATCAATGATCCCGAACGTGTTCGCCTGCTGCATGAGGTTGATGGTCAGCGCGCCGATGAATGCGCCGAAGATCATGATGCCCTCAAGCGCAAGGTTGATGACGCCGCTGCGTTCGGAGAAAACGCCTGCAAGCGCAACGATCATCAGCGGGATCGCGTAAATCAGAGTTTTGCTGATTAAGAATGACATTATTCAGCGCCCCCCTTTCCCGTATTCCGTTTCGTTTCCTTTACCGTTACCGGTTTTGCAGTCTTCTTGCGTCCGCTGATCCATGTCTTGATCAGCAGCGAGAATGCGGACAGATACACAATGACCGCAATGATAACATCGGTGATATACTCATTGTACGCCGTCAGGTTTGCAAGCTGCAGGCCGTGCAGATCGATCGCCGACATGAAGAGACCGGTGAAGATGCACGCGATCGGGTTACAGCTTGCCAGCATGGCGACTGCGATGCCGTTGAAGCCCTCCGCCGGAAGCTTTTGATAGACCGACCAGTACAGCTCGGTGTTGCCGGACAGATAGTAGAGCGAGGCTGCTGCGCCCGCAAGCGCGCCGGCAATCGCCATGGAAAATACGATGCTGCGCTTATCGTGAATGCCCGCGTAACGCGCTGCGTGACGGTTTGCGCCGCACGCCTTCAGTTCGTAACCGAAAGTTGTCTTGGCAAGGAGGATGTATACAATGATGGCAATCAGGATCGCAATCACGATACCGCCGTTGACCTGTGAGCCCGGGAAGATCTTATTCAGTCCCAGCTTCGGCGTCGCAACGCCGAGGCCGTCCTGATATGTCCACTGCCCGTTCACGTTTACAAGACCGTAGGTCGTCTTGTAGATGTAGCCTGTCTTGGTGCCTTCGACCATGTTCTTGAGGTTGCTGATATCGAACAGCCATGTCACGAGGTTTGCGGCGATCCAGTTGGTCATAATACACGCAAGGACCTCGTTGATGTTCAGAAACGCCTTCAGCATGCCGGGGATCGCGCCCCAGAGCGCGCCGGCGAGAATGCCCGAAAGGAACGCAAGGATCCAGATCAGAAACTGCGGCAGTGTACCCGCGGGGATTGACAGCGCAACGTACAGCGTCGCGCATGTGCCCGCGAGATACTGACCGGAAGCGCCGATGTTGAAGAGGCCCGTCTTATACGCGAGCGCGACGGACAGGCCGCAGAGAATCAGCGGGACCGCACGGAACAGCATGTTGCCGATGATCTGCGGGTTGAAGCCGAACGACAGCGTGCCGGAGGCGGTACGCCCGGTGCTGAACGTGCCCGCAAGGATCAGACGGATGCCCTCCCACGCGCCGGAGATGCCGATTTCCTTACTCGAAAGACCTACGATCAGAATCAGGATCGAGCCGGCGACAAGACCGACGAGGATCGAGATGACGGTCGCAAGAACAGAGCGTGTTCCGTTTTTCTTCAGAAATGCGTTCATGCCTGTGCCTCCTTCTCCGCGCTTTCACGCTTGGCGCCTGCCATGTAAAGACCGAGCTCCTGCACGGTGGTCTTCTTGGGATCAAGCTCGCCGACGATCTCTCCCTCATACATGACGAGGATGCGATCGGAAAGACTCATGACCTCTTCGAGCTCGAGCGATACCAGAAGAACTGCTTTGCCCGCGTCGCGCTCTTCGACAAGCCGCTTGTGGATAAACTCGATTGCGCCGACATCAAGTCCTCTGGTCGGCTGCACCGCAATGATCAGCGGCAAATTGCGGTCGATCTCGCGGGCTACGATCGCCTTCTGCTGGTTTCCGCCGGACATGGAACGAGCCGTCGTGATCGGTCCCTGACCGGAACGAACATCGAACTGCTCGATGAGCTTGTTCGCATATTCGCGGACTGCGCCGAACTTGATGAAGCCTGCGTTCTGGAACTGTTTTTCGTAGTAGCGCTGCAAAACCATGTTCTGCTCAAGCGAAAAGTCAAGCACCAGACCGTGCTTATGACGATCCTCCGGAATATGGCTCATGCCTGCGAGGCTGCGGTTTCTGATGCTTGCCTTTGTGATGTCCTTGCCGCAGAGCGTGATCTTTCCGCTGCTTGCCTTTTCAAGACCGGACAGCGCGTAAACGAGCTCGGTCTGACCGTTGCCGTCGATGCCGGCGATACAGGTAATCTCGCCCGCATGTGCGGTGAAGGTGACGTTTTTGACGGCATTATTCTTGTGCAGCTTGGACGGAACGGTGAGATGTTCAACCTCGAGGATCGGTTTGCCCGGTTTTGCATCATCCTTTTCAACGACAAGTTGAACCGGACGACCGACCATCATGGAAGACAGCTCTTCCTTTGTGGTTTCGGAGGTGTTGACCGTACCGATGTACTTACCCTTTCTGAGGACGGTGACGCGGTCGGAGACCTCCATGATCTCGTTCAGCTTATGAGAGATGAACAGGATCGACTTGCCTTCCTTGACAAGTCCTCGCATGATCGTCATCAGTTCTTCGATCTCCTGCGGTGTCAGAACCGCCGTCGGCTCGTCGAAGATCAGGATCTCGTTGTCGCGATAGAGCATCTTGAGGATCTCGACACGCTGCTGCATGCCGACAGTGATATCCTCGATCTTGGCGTCAAGGTCAACGTGCAGACCGTAGCGTTCCGAAAGCTCCTTGACCTTTTTACGCGCTTCCTTCTTTTGCAGGAAACCGAACTTTGTATCCTCTGCGCCGAGAATGATGTTGTCCAATACGGTAAACACGTCGATCAGCTTGAAGTGCTGATGAACCATGCCGATGTGCAGTGCCGTTGCGTCATTCGGGTTATTGATCTTAACTTCCCTGCCGTCCTTCTTGATGATGCCTTCCTCCGGCTGATACAAGCCGAACAGGACGCTCATCAGCGTGGATTTACCGGCACCGTTCTCCCCCAACAGCGCATGGATCTCTCCTTTTTTGAGCTGCAGCGTAATATCATCGTTTGCTTTGATACCCGGAAAAACCTTGGTAATGTGCAGCATCTCAATGACATATTCGGGAGCTTGCTCCATGACTCCACCTCCTTCGTAGTGACTCGCGAAAAAGTTCCGCAAGTATTGCATATATTATACTTGCTGCAAGGGTAAATTGCAAGCGCGTATGAAAAAATTGTGAAGAAATTGCAACATTTTGCAGAAGAGTAAAACAAAAAAGAGCTTTCCGAAGAAAGCCCTTTTTGCGTTCTGAATGGATCAGATAACTTCGACAGTCGCGTTGGACAGCGTGAACACGTTGTCTTCCGGATATGCCGCGTCAATGACGAGGGAACCGTCCTTCATCGCCGCGAGCAGTGCTTCGTACTGTTCAACGGTCCAGTTCTTGAGGCTCCAGGTTGCGGTCGGCAGACCGACTGCGTCGTTCGCTGCGCCGAGGCTGGTTGCCTTGCCGCCGATCTCTTCCCAAGCACCGTTAAACTGCTTTGCAAGCGCCCACTGCACGGATGCGGACAGGCCCTTCATAGCGGAAGTGACAACGGTATCGGATTCCGGAGACTGGTCAACGTCAACGCCGATGACCTTCGCATCGTTCTCTGCAGCAGCTGCTGCGATGGAGGAGAACATGGAACCGCCGCATGCGAAGATGATCTCTGTGCCGGATTCATACCAGCCAGCTGCCATCGTCTGCAGTTCGGGAGATGCGGAGAAGGATGCACCGTACTGCCAGGAGTACTTGATTTCAACGTTGATGCCCTTTTCAGCAGCCGCTGCGTTTGCGCCCTGGACGAAGCCATAGCCGTAACGGCAGCATGCCGGGTTCGTTCCGCCGC
>CAMNHT010000057.1 GCA_946539625.1 uncultured Clostridia bacterium
CGTATGACGGAACGGGAGCTTACTTTGCTCAAGGCCCTTTGCGAGGCGAACGCGCCGAGCGGGTTTGAGGACGAAACGGTGCGGGTCGCAAGGGACGCGATCGGAGACGTCTGTGACATCGAGGAGGACCATCTTCGAAATCTCTACCTCTATCGCCGTAAAAATACCGGAAAGAAGCCCGTTCTGATGCTCGACGCGCACAGCGACGAGGTGGGCTTTATGGTCCATTCGATCCGTCCTTCGGGGACGCTTCGGGTCGTGCAGCTCGGCGGATGGAACCGCGCGACGCTGCCCGGCGCTTCCGTTTCGGTGCGCAATCGCGAGGGGAAATGGATCCCCGGCGTGATCGCCGCAAAGCCGCCGCATTTTATGAGCGCTGCGGAAAAAGAGCGGCAGGGCGTGCCCGAGATCCGCGACCTTGCGGTCGATATCGGCGCGAAAAGCGCGGAGGAAGCGGCGGAGGTCTTCGGCGTTCGCATCGGCGAGCCGGTCGTGCCGAAAACATCGTTCAAATATGACGCGGAGCACGGACTGTTCTTCGGAAAGGCGTTCGACTGCCGCATCGGCGTCGCGGCTTTACTGGAGGTCATGCGGCGGATCGCGGACGAGGACCTTTCCGTCGACGTCGTCGGCGCGCTGTCCGTACAGGAGGAGGTCGGCGAGCGCGGATGCAAGGTCACTGTAAACCGCATCCGTCCCGACGCGGCGCTCGTGTTCGAGGGCTGCCCCGCGGACGATACCTTCGGCGAGTCGTACGCCATGCAGACAAAGCTCAAAGAGGGACCGATGATCCGCTTTATGGACGTTTCAGTCATCTCAAACCCGCGGTTTGTGCGCTTTGCGCTCGATCTTGCGAAGGAAAAGAACGTTCCCGCGCAGGCGGCGGTCCGCGAGGGCGGCGGCAACGACGCGGCGATCATCCAGTCCCAGCTTTTCGGTGCGCCCGCGATCGTGCTCGGCGTACCGGTGCGTTACATCCACACGCCCGCCTGCATCGCGGCGGAACGGGATTACGAAGCGACGGTAGAGTTGGCGCTCGCGCTGATCCATGCGCTGAACGAATCGGTTATTCAATCATTTTAATCACAGGAGGCAGCTATGAACGGAGATTTTACCCTGTACACTCCCACGAAGGTCGTGTTCGGACACAACGTCGAGTCCCGTGCGGGCGAGATGGTCAAGGCATTCGGCGGCAAAAAGGTCCTGATCCACTACGGCGGCAAAAGCGCCGTAAAGTCAGGCGTTCTGAAGCGCGTCGAAGATTCTCTGACCGCGGAGGAGATCGACTATGTATCGCTCGGCGGCGTGGTGCCGAATCCGCGGCTTGAGAAGGTCTATGAAGGCGTGAAGATGTGCAAGACGTACGGCGTCGACTTCATCCTTGCAGTCGGCGGCGGCAGCGTCATCGACTCGGCAAAAGCGATCGCGTACGCGCTGGCGGAACCGGAGCGCGACGTCAGGGAGCTGTATGAACACACGCGCACGCCAAAGGCGTGCTTCCCGCTCGGTGTGGTGCTGACGCTCGCGGCGTCCGGCAGCGAGATGAGCGACAGCAGCGTGATTTCGTATGAGGACAAGAAGCGCGGCGTGAACAGCGACCTATGCCGTCCGAAATTCGCACTGATGGACCCCGCGCTCACAAAAACGTTGCCCGCGTACCAGACCGCGGCGGGCTGCTCGGACATTCTGATGCATACGATGGAGCGCTACTTCGTCAACGGACACCGCATGGAGCTGACCGACGCGATCGCGGAGGGACTTTTGAGGACCGTCATGCGCTACGCGAAGGTCCTGCGCGACGATCCCGAAAACTACGAGGCGCGCGCGGAGATCATGTGGGCGGGCTCGCTGTCGCATAACGGGCTGACCGGCTGCGGCAACGACGCGGGCGACTGGGCGTGCCACCGGCTCGAGCACGAGCTCGGCGCCATGTACGACGTGACCCACGGCGCGGGGCTTACCGCCGTGTGGGGCAGCTGGGCGCGCTACGTCATGCGCAACTGCATGCATCGGTTCGTTCGCTTTGCCATGTACGTCATGCAGGTCAAGCCCTGCCCGACCGACGAGGAAACGGCGATCAAAGGCATCGAAGCGATGGAGGACTTTTTCCGTTCGATCGGCATGCCGACAAATCTTTCGGAGCTCGGCGTTTCGCCCTCCGAGGACGATATCCGGCTCCTTGCCAAAAACTGCGCGATCGCGACCGGCGGTAAGATCGGCAGCGCCAAAGTTTTGGTTGAATCCGATATGGAAGCGATCTATAAGATGGCGGCAAAATAAGCCGCAGCGATTTCACAGAGGCACTTCAAAAAAGGAGTGTCTCTTTTTTATCATTTGTACTTGACAAGTATATCGAAGTGCGATATAGTATGTACATCGAAGCTCGATATATCGAACCGAGATAGGCAAGGAGGACCTATGAACGATAAAATCAAAAAGGTCTACGTTCCGATGACCGAATCCGCCTTCTATATTCTGTTTTGTTTACAAACGCCGCAGCACGGATACGGGATCAGTCAGCAAGTGAGAAAGCTGACCGGCGGCGCGGTCACCATCGGCGCGGGCACCATGTACGGCACGCTTTCCAAGATGGAAAAGGACGGTCTGATCCGCTTTTACAGCGAGGAGGACAAGCGAAGGCTGTATCGGATCACCGAACTCGGCAGAGAAGTCTTGGAAACCGAAATCAAAAGGATCGAAAGATTGTACAAAAACAGCAAGGGGGAGAACATCGATGCGTAAAACAAAGATCCGTTTTTTCACGATCGCAGATTATGAGGACGAGGAGCTGTGGCTGAGGAAACAGCATCAGAACGGCTGGAAGCTCGTCAAGATGACGCCGCCGTGTTTCTATACGTTTGAAGAATGCGAACCGGAGGACGTCGTTTACCGGCTGGATTTCAAAAACGGTGAACAGACCGAGGAATATCTGCAGATGCTCACGGATTTCGGCTGGGAATACTTTTTCCACTTGTTCGGCTGGCTGTATTTCCGGAAACCCGCAAGCGCGGCGAAGACGGAGGGGGAGGAGGAGCTGTTCAGTGACAACGCTTCCCGTGTGGAGATGGCAGAGCATGTCACGCGGACCAGGCTGATCCCGCTCATGGTGATCTTCCTCTGCTGCGTGATCCCGAATCTGATCAACGCGATGAACGGCGTCATGGGCAGACTCAGCACGTTCTTCGGCTTCTTTTTCGGCGTCATGTTCGGGATCTATCTGTTCATGATCATCTACAGCGGGATCAAGCTGAACCGGATCCGGGCAAAGTATAAGGACTGATAAAAAAGACCTCCCCGAGGGGAGGTCTTTTGCTGTTCGGCTCATTCGCGTCCCGCGACGCCTCTTAATGCTTCCGCAGTCGCGTCGACGAGCGCTGCCGCAGCCATCGCGGGATCCCGGAGGATCGCGGCGCGCTGCGCGTTTTTGAGCATCCAGATCTCCTCGATCTGCAGCTTGTCGAACGCGATCGAAAGCATTCCCAGTCCGAAGCGGCGAAGGAACGATTCCTTGACCGCGTCCGCGGTATATGCCGCAAGGTCGTTCGTGTGCGCCGGAAGTTCATGCGGACGGACGCCGCTTTTGAACAGCGTTCCGACGGCGGTACCGAGCGCCGAGACGATCTCCGCGTCAAGCTGGGGTTTCAGCTCCTCGCGCCGATATTGCTCTGTGACGTTGCCGATCGCGCGGTAAAGTGCCGCGGGGTCCTCGACGCGATAGGAATACACGCCCGCAAGCGACACAGAGAGATCGAAATCCGCGTCCATGTTGTCGTCGCGCACGCGGATGAGGACCGGCGCGGGCGTTTCAAACCGGTTTCCGTGACATTCCTTTGTGTTGATGTAATAGACGCGGTCGCGATACGGCTGCACGTCGCCGCCGCCGAAGCCCACGCGCTCGATGACGGAGCGAAAGAATCCTTTGGGTCCCGCGGGACGGTCGGGGTCGATGAATTCGTGCTCGCCGGGCTCGGTCACGACGTTGACCACCTTTCCGCGCGAGACCACAACGAGCGCCTGCCCGTCCGCAACGGACAGCAGCGAACCGCTTGTGATGACCTCGTCGTCCATGCGGTCGTTTGCGCTGCGGCTTGAAACGCGCTTATGCCCGCGTGCCATAAGGATGTCGGCGGGAAGTGCGTCCATAAAGAACGCTTCCTTCCACTGCTCCTTTGCAACGCTGCCCAATGCACCTGTGATCGCCCGAATGACGCCCATGCTCAGTCCTTTCCCTGCTGCCTGCACCAGGTGTTCATGACCATATTCACCGGTAAAAGCTTTACAAGCCGCACCTGCATCCGCACCGGCAATCCGAGAATGGAGACAGTCTTTTTCTTTTTGAGGTCCTTCATTGCCTTTTCCACAACCTGCTCCGACGTGTACCAGCGGTCGAAATAGCGGATCGTGTCGTCGTGCTTCGCGCGGTCAAAGAATTCGGTTTTGATCCAGCCGGGGCAGACGCACATGACGTGGATGCCTTTTGCTTTCAGCTCGCGCCCGAGTGCGCGGGAAAAGCTTAAAACGTACGCCTTCGAAGCGGCATAGACCGTCATGTACGGCACGGGCTGCCAGCTCGAATTGGAGCCGAGGTTTATGATCGCGTCACCGCGCTGCATGTACGGGAGTGAGTAGAGGCACATCGCGGAAAGCGCGGAATCGTTCAGCGTCACGATCCCGAGCTGGTTACAGACGTCCATCTCCTCGCACGCGCCGAACAGCCCATAGCCCGCCGCATTGACAAGCAGGCGGATATTCGGCTTCTCCGCTTCCAAAAGCGTCTTGTACGCGTGCAGGCTTTCCGGTGCGGAAAGGTCCCGGCTGAATGCCCGGATCGGCGTTCTGCATTCCGATCGGAGCGATTCGAGCCGCTCTGCTCTTCTTGCGATCACCCAAAGCTCGTCAAGATCGTATGCCTTGTCGATCGCCTTTACAAAATCTCTGCCCATGCCGCTGGACGCGCCGGTAATGACTGCGATATTCATAACTGCCTCCGTTGATCAATTACTGACAGTATACCCCATTCTGTTTCGGATTTCCAGTCCGGGACAAAAACATTACGAAAAGCTAACCAAAGTTTTCTTGCAAAATGCGCCGGGATCCATTATAATAATTCTAAGTTCGGCATTGCCGTATCAGGAAAGGAGAACCATATGAAAAGAGGATTGACCGTTGTATTGGCGGTTCTGATGATTATGTCCCTGTTTGTCGCCTGTAAAAATACCGAAGGCGCACCTACTGTCAGCGATGAAAAGGCTGCCGAGACCGCAACCGAACTGTCGTCGCTGAAAACACTCGGCGATCTGCTTGCGCTGGAAGGCGCGGAGATGCAGGGAAGCAGCTCGGGCGAAAAGTTTTTCGTTTATGTGTTCCGGTATAAAGACGTGTACTGGCGTGCGCTTGTGGAGATGCCGGAGGAGACCAGAGATGCATATTTCAATATCGACTTCTTCGACCCGGATCGTGAACAGAAGGAGAATGAGATCCTTGCGCCGCTTACGATCTACCGACTGGACAATCTGAACGGTGAAATTCTGTCGGAAGACGAATGCAATGCATGGGTCGGTAAGACCGGCGAGGAGCTTTTGAACAGCGGCTGGAAGACGGGCATGGGCTATAACCTGGATGAGGCGACATTCTTCCTGGCTTACAAATCGTTCGAATACACCGTTGTGTTTGAAGCAGAGGGAATACCGGAGATCACCGACGAGTCCGGCGACTTCGACGAAACTGAAGCGATCCGTTCGCTGAAGGTCAAATCGGTCACGTATTCTCACATCAGTTCAAATGCTACGGACATTCCGGAGAATGAACCGACCGAACCGTAAACGCATATGACGCAAACGCCCCCGGATCCAAGCGGATCCGGGGGCGTTGTTTTCGGTTCGGGTTTACGCGCCGGGCGGCAAGAGCGCGCCGAAATCGAAATCCGGCATGCCGGTGATCTCGGAGAAGCCTTCAAGCGCTTTGCAGATGCACATCAGCTTGTACTGCGGCTGCGCGTCGGGATAGACGACCGTCGCCTGCGCGAGGAAGCAGTCGTTCGTTCCCGCCGCAAAACAGTGCGCCAGACTCACAGCGGACGCCGACGAGCCCTTCGAGCACTTTATGGATAAAAGCCTTTCGTTCATCCGTAGCGGCGCATAAGCATCCGGTGAAGGTGCGGCAAAAGCAGCGAACGCAGAACTGAGCCGATACGTGATCCCGTTTCGGCTCAGAGATTTTACTGTTTAATAAGCGTTATTCTATGGTGTTGGAGGGATGATTCGCGTTCTTACCGTGTGCTGTCGCGCAGAAGCGGGACAGTGTTGACGTAGGTGCGCGTATACGGGCGATCCGGGTTCTGAATGCGGTTTAAGAGAATGTCCGCCGCGACGCGTCCGAAATCGGCGCTCGGGATCCGTGCGGTCGTGAGCGCAGGCTCGACCACCGAAGATTCGGGGGAACCGTCAAAGCCGGTGACCATTACGTCATTCGGAATGTTCAGTCCCATTTTTTTCAAGGCTGTCATCAAATGAATGGCAAGATAATCGTTTGCGCAGACAAATGCATGCGGTATGCGCGGCATGGCGCGCAGCTGTTCTAACAGCCAATCCGTGTTTCCGTACGGGGCATCGTCCTTTGACAAAATCGAACACGCATCAACGGAGGATATGCCGGCCTCCTGCAATGTCGTGCGATAGCCAATCCAACGCTCCTTAAAACTCAGGCAGTGCGTGATGTCGCCGACGAATCCGAAGCATGTTGCGCCGCATTGGATCAGGTGACGCGTCAAAAATACGGAGCTTGTATAGTTTTCCATCATCACGAGATCGCTTTTCAGCAGGGAACCGCGCGAATTTGCATAGAAATCAATGAAGATCGTCGGCAATCCGACTGTGCAGAGCATGTCACAGTAATCCCTGTCGAACAATTCGATCGCGATGATACCCGCGGTTTCGCTCAGAAGCAGATGCGGGGGAAGCGAGCGGCTTGCGATTTCATCCTCGGATACCCGGAAGATTTTCAGATTGTAGCCTGCGCGGCTGATCTGATCGGTGAAGTTTGTGATCACATGGGATCCGAAGCTGTGCCCCTGCGGATCGTTTCCCGTCAGAAGCGCAATGTTGCGCCTTTTTTCGAGCAGAGCGTTCGCGCTGCTTTCGGGCAGCTGATAATATCCCAATTCCTGCGCCTTACTCAGGACGGTGCGTTTTGTTGCTTCCGGTACGGCTCCGCGGTTGTTGAATACCTTGGATACCGTGTTGCGGCTAAGTTTGCAGGCATCCGCAATATCCTGAATCGTGACGCGCCGATGTGTCATCATTGATACCTCGTTTTCTGCTGACATATATATAAGTAATATATCACAGCTTATACCGAAAAGCAAGATGTGCAAAATGTAAACATATGCACTGTTTTTGACACAACATTGACATAATTCGACATAAAAAGGTTACGAAATGTAATAATAAGTGAACATTAATATTGACATCATGTAAATATATGATTATTATGTAATTGACAGAGAATATTTATAATTTCTTGCTGTCACGGCATACCAAATTTCAAAGGAGGAAGCAGGAAGAATGTCGGAAGTCATCATGAAGGGGTTGAAAAAGGTCTATGATAACAAGGTGACCGCCGTTCACGACGTCAACCTGGTGATCAAGGACAAGGAGTTCGTCGT
>CAMNHT010000058.1 GCA_946539625.1 uncultured Clostridia bacterium
GAGCTATGTGCTTTGGGATCGCACCACGTTTGACTATCATCTGTACACGGTCGACGGGAAGCTTCTCGTCGGCAAAACGCCTTATATGGGCGACAAGCAGGTGGATTACGGCGCGCTTGTAATGCATGACGGCGTTTTGTGCTGTCAATGGCACAGCGACGGCTCCTTTACCCCCTTGAACCGCGAACTGCACGAAAGCGAGCTTTACGGCGAATGGCTTGTCGAGGAGGAGCGCGACGCGAACGACAATGTGCTCTATACACGCTCAGCCGAGCTGTGGAAGGAATACAACTTCCGCGAGGACGGCACCGTGGTCTATAACGAGACGGTCCCGGTCTCGTCGGATTATGAAAAGGCGTTCGGGCACCCGGTCGAATACCCTTATGAGGTACACAATGGGTATGTGTACATCGCGGGCGACAACACCTCCGGCGCGTTCCGCTGGGGTTATTACGACCGCGAGACCCATCGGCTGACGCTGAGCTACAACACGGCCGAACGGACCGTGAACCAAACGCTGAAGCGGATGGGCGAACCGGAACCATCACAAAAGCCGTACATCGGATCGTGGGAGCTTTTCAAAATCGTTGACGGTGCGCAGGAATACGATACAAGTTTCCTTGCCGCTGCAGGCGGTATAGAAAGCGATACTCTCGTTCTGTCAGAAGACGGTACGGGGATTCGTACCACGGCGATTAAGGGCTATGAAACAAATGAGATCGCCTTGACTTTCACCCCGGAACAAGACGAAACGGTTCTTAACGTGGTCTTTTCCGAATCATACGCATATGGAGATGTTATGACCGCGCGCTATGATTCCGAAAACGATACCATATCTCTCTATTATCCGGATGATCCGACCATGTACACCGTGTACATTCGATCCGGCAGCGTGATTGATGCGCCCACGTCGAAGCTGACCATCGACATGCTTGTCGGAAATTGGGAAACGGAAGGAAACACGGCATACGACCCGCCTTTTCTTCCCGGGACGCTTACATTTAATAAGGACGGCAGCGCTGTTCTTTGGCTGAAGGACTTCCTGCGTTCGGGCGAAGCAATCGAGTATACGGTTTCACTGGATGGCAACATGATCTGGTTTGCTGATCAAACCTTCG
This sequence comes from uncultured Clostridia bacterium, assembly GCA_946539625.1. The sequence continues at coordinate 1,119 of CAMNHT010000058.1, forward strand.
CTTCCTATGATCCGAACACCGACACGATCCGATTGCGCCTTCCGCTCCAATCCGCGGGCACGCTTGTGTTTTCCCGCGTGAGCCCCTCTGCGGAAGCGACGCCCGAACCGGCAAAGAGCAGCGATCTGTCGAAAGAACAGGCGGACGCCTTTGTCAACGGGCTGTCGGTCGAATTTGAGGACGGCGCCCCTTATGGCTGCGATCTTGCATGCTATATCGACGGCTTCGGAGAGTGTCTGAACATCGATGATCCCGAAGCGTACAAATCCGCTTCCCTGCGGTTTGAGCCGACGGAAGAACGTATTATGCCCATATACCCGCACTTCACCTATGCAAAGATTCTTTGCGTTGGAGATCGGGAATACTATCTCGGTAATATCCGAATATCAAAAAGTGACGATCAGATGCAAAAGTACGAATTCTGGGATAATGACCGTTCCGGCATCGATGCTTCGATCTTTGTTCCGGTCGATTCCTCCATGATGGAGCGCAACCGAGCATGCCCCGAGCGCGTTTGCGTAGTCAAAGCGTTTGACGCCGAAAAGCGAGAGGTGACAATATTCTTTGCAGAGCTGGACGAACCGGAAGAAGACGGCTATCCGGCGACCGTCAATTATGATGCGGTTGAGGAAGAAACGTACACATTTCGCGTCACGGACGATACGATGCTTTCGTTGATCGTTGATTATCAAGCGCTTGTGAAGCCGGATCGTTTCTTCAAGTATCTCGAAGCGTTCGGATGGATGTATCTTTACACCGACAGTGACGACCCCGGCGTCGGGTTCTGGATTGGCATCGACGGCGATACGCTGCTGTATCTTTGCGAAGTGTATGAAGAATAAAACTGACGAAACACCACGAATCCCGCCGCCTGCGCATAGGCGGCGGTTTTTCGTCCATGCTATGGGCGAGGTGATGAAAATGAAACTGACGCAAAAAGAAACAACCCTATTGAAGGACCTGAAAGGTTCGGAAGAACTCTGCATCGAAAAGTACGGAACGTATGCCGAGCGTGCCGAGGATCCGACTCTCAAGATGCTGTTTGAAAGCATTCGCGAGGCGGAGAAAACGCATCTTAAAACGATCGAATCGCTGATGCAGGGCACCGTCCCGATGATGGCAGGCGGTCAGCAGCAGCAACAGCAGAACAACGCACAGCCGTGCGACAACTGCGGGCGCAAGAGCGAGAATGACGAGTTCCTTGTGCGCGACGCGCTGGACACGGAAAAGCACGTTTCCTCTCTGTACGATACCTGCATCTTTGAGTTCAACGACGCCGGCGCGCGAAACGCGCTGAACCACATCCAGAAGGAAGAACAGGAGCACGGCAAGCGCCTTTACGACTACATGGCCTGCCACGGCATGACAGCATAAGCCGCCCTCCCTATCACGCGAAAACGAGCCGCATCCCGCGGCTCTTTTCTTTGCAGAGCGTCGAGGACGCCGCCCCCACTGTGCGTCTCAGCGGATCGTTCCGCCTCTCGATTATGTCATCCTGAGCACAGCGAAGGATCTTGCACAGCGAAGGATCTTGCGCAGCGAAGGATCTTGCGCAGCGAAGGATTCTGCAAGGACGAAGAATCGGAATACCCTTCGTCGTTTCGCTCAAGGTCCTTCGTCGTTTCGCTCCTCAGGATGTCACACTCCAGAATGAACAGCATTGTTGGACAACGAATGCAAACGCGGGCTGCATACCGTCCCCGCTTACCCCATTGTGAACTTGAACCGGACGCGCGCTTAAACCGTCCTTCCGCAACGCGCCTCAATCGCTTTCTGTACGAATGCCGCGGTCCCTTCCCCACCAGTCGCGTCGATGTTCGCCGTAAAGCGCGCGTCCCCAACGTACATCTGTCCGAGTCCCATAAGGATCTCGTCCGTGCAGGGATAGTAGTTCGCGCTGATAAAGTCCTGCAATTCTTTGACTTTTGCCTGCGCCGCGTCCGAGGCGGGATCGCCGTCCTTCAGCGTACCGAACGCCGCAAAGATCGTCTCCATACTGTCAACGAGGAGGTTCCCCTCTGCTTCCGTTCGGGACGCCGCCCCTTTCTCATATTCGCGATACGCCGCTGTCTCACCCCACCGCGCCTTGGCTTCTGCGGCGTACGCTTCCTCTTTGCTTCTGTCAAATGCTGAAAAATCCATCGTTTCCTCTCCTTTCGAAAGCCGCCGCGCAAGCGCGATCAGCTTTTCTGTTCGTTCCTTTTTCATCTCCAAAGCCCTGACCTGCCGCCCGATCGCCTCACGCTGCTCCGCCTCGGGGCACCCAAGCAGACGTGCGACGTCGCGGAGTGGGATTTCCAACTCCCTCAGGAGCAGGATCCGCTGCAGCCGCATTAAGTCTGATTCATCATACAGCCGATAGCCCGCCTCCGTCCGCGCCGCGGGACAAAGGAGCCCGATCCGGTCATAATAGCGCAGCGCGCGGATCGTCACGCCGGAAATCCGGCTGACTTCATGTACCGTCATCATGCTCGCCGCCTCCCTTCGTCTCCATTGTAAACCATGACGCAAGGAGAGTGTCAAGTCCATTTTTTAATTCCCTACGGAAAGATTCATCTTTCGACAAATTGTTTTTGTTTTCATGTAGGTTTGTCAATGATATGTGACAAAGTGCAGGAAGGAAGAAAGCGTGTCTTTCGGCGAGTGTCGAAACAACGGACGCATATCTGTTACACATTATTGTAACACATGCATTTTCGACAAATTTTCTTTGCTTTCATATAGGTTTGTCAATGATATGTGACAAAGTACGGGAAGGAAGAAAGCTTGTCTTTCGGCGAGTGCCGAAACAACAGATGCATATCTGTTACACATCATTATAACACATGCAATTTCGACAAATTTTCTTTGCTTTCAGGGGTTGACAATACGCACGCATCTTGCTATAATATAGTTCCAGCGTCGCGGGGTGGAGCAGTCGGTAGCTCGTCGGGCTCATAACCCGGAGGCCGCAGGTTCAAGTCCTGCCCCCGCAACCAAAAAAGTGCCCTAATTTAGGGCATTTTTCATTTTTGGCACATGGACAAAACAGACATTTTTGGATTTTGACGACACTTTGACGACACTTTGACGACACGGACTTTTTGGAGGTGCGATTCAATGCCCGTCGGTTTCAGTGTTTTATGCATAAAAATTGGGCACATCGGATTCGACGTGCCATATACTATCCTTCCGCTCTGTTCGCCTCGACAAATTATGAATTTGACGACATTTTAACGACACAGACCTTTGAAATTTAAATATGACTTAACTCAAAGAATATGCTGCGTAATATATAAACAAAAAAGCAACGTGTTTTGGTTGCGATATGAAGGCAGCAGCACACCGGATTTCGGTGTGCCGCTGTATGGGTTTTTTACTCATTTACTCGGAACGGTATTATTCTGCAATATCCTTTTTAAGCAATTGATATCAGTAGTCTTGCATCCAAAGCTTTCGCTATTCTGTTTAAAGTATTGATGGATGGATTGGCAATCCCTCGCTCAATCTTGGATAGGTCAGACTGATCAATACCTGTCAGATCGGAAAGCTCCTTCTGTGAAAGTCCTTTCCTTGCACGTGCTGCAGCGACCGCATTGCCGACCATCACAAACGCAGCGGGTTTCTCCTCTCGGACGGTTTCACCGTCTTCATATATCGTCTCTGCTTCGATGTCCAGATCATCGTTCCAGACAATGCCATAAGGTCCCAACAGCTTACCGGAAGTAAACAGAGTTCGATCCTTCAATGCCTCAAGCTGCGGATACTTGCTGAATAGAGCAGACATATCATAACGCTTGACCTTGCCGTCCTGAAACGTCAGCTCAAGTGTTGTCCCTTCCCTGTATTCAAGTTTGATTGCCTTGTGAAACATCTCAGATCAGCGGCGGAAGCTTCCGATACTGTTCGGTCTCCCACATTTCCTCCAGTTCTTTTTGATAGGTCATAATGAACTCTTTCACCAGTTCCTTTGCCTTCGGTGGGAATTCGCCCTCCATGATCTCGCCGGTCGCAATAAGAAACGGCGCATCGAAGTCCTGCGTAATCGCATGAACGTGCGGCGGGTTGTGCTCCTTGTTGCGCAGTTACATCACAATAATGATTCCGTAAAAATGACAATAGTCGGCATATTCAGTTCACCTTTCCTTTCGTTTATAGTATAGGGGATATATCCCATATTTGTCAAGAGGGTTCTTCATGTTATTCTATGAACGGCAGGTAAAACTATGCTCGTCTTTTCCTCTGCGAATTCTAGCCGAAAAATAACGCAACCAACAAATGAGGCATATATCGGAAAAGTGTGCAACTATACCCCGAAAACGCCCGTATCATCTATGTTTTTTCGTTGTTTCTTTTCTTTTTCGTCTGTGTGATCTTGGTGCTGGTCTTTACCTATACTACGCAGATGTCCATTTTGGGCATGCTCTGTTCTTCCATCTCCGTATCCCCGTAAAGCATCGACAAATAGGTGCCTTTTGAGTCAAAAGTGCCCTCCCTGCCAAACAAAAACGGGAATTGTTCACCTGCGTACCTGATGAAAATCTCCCCCGCGGCCATCAAAAAAGTCCCTGAATCAGGGGACTTTTTGCGTAAGCATAATTATTTCCCTATTCAGTTTCCTGCTGCCATTGCGCAAGCAACATGCGCATCCACGCCGCGACATCCATGTCGTAAACAGAGTTCAGCATCTGTGAGCGCATTACGTCGCCTGTGTCGCCGTATGCCGCCGCTTTGCCGTGATGCAGCAAAAGCGTCTGCGTTCCGTACGCTCTGGCAAGCGACAGATCGTGTACGACGGAAACGACGGCTCTTCCCGGCGTCTTCAACCAGTCGGAAATCAAAGAGAAAATGTGCTTCTGATAGACAAGATCCAGATGGTTGGTCGGTTCGTCGAGCAGCAGCAACCGGGGGCTTTGCGCAAACACCTGCGCCAGAAACGTCCTCTGCAGTTCCCCGCCGGACAGCGTCAGAACCGATTGACGGCGCAGCGCGGTCAGTCCCGTGCGTTCGAGCGCTTCCTCCACCGCCGCCTCATCCTCCGCCTTATGCGCGGAGAACAGTCCGCCCCGATGCGCATATCTGCCGAGACGTACGACTTCTTCCACGGAGAACGCATAGCCGACGTAATGGTTCTGCGACAGGACGCCGATCGAGCGTGCGCGCGATGCCGCGTCCGTCTTTTTAAGATCCTTTCCTTCGAACCGGATAGTTCCCGCATACGGTACGCCCTGTGAAACGGCGTTCAAGATCGTCGATTTGCCGGCGCCGTTCGGTCCGACGATCATCAGCCACTGCCCTTCCGAGACCGAAAAGGAGAGATCGTCCACGGCGGTAAACGATCCGAATCGAACCGAAAGATGTTCAACCGTCAGCATAGCTTACCTCCGTCTCGACCGATAATAGATGCATACGAACACGATTGCGCCGACAATGCTCGTCACGACGCCGATCGGAAGTTCGCGCGGATTCAAAAGCGTCCGTGCGACGAGATCCGCCAGCATCAGAAAAACGGCGCCGGAGAACATCGATGCGGGCAGCAGACGCTTGTGGTTCGGTCCCACGATCATGCGTACCATGTGAGGCGTGACAAGCCCCACAAACCCGATCGTGCCGCCGATCGACACGCACACGCCGATCAGGCACGAAACCGTAATCAGCACGACAAGCCGGACGCGGCGCACATTGACGCCGATCTCGCGTGCATTGTCTTCACCAACGGCAAATGCGTTCAGTTCACGCGCGTTCAGCAGCAGAACGGTTCCGCATATCAGCAGCGTAACCGCAAGTACCGCAGCGTTGCGATAGCTTGCGCCCTGCAAACTGCCCATCATCCAGAACGTGATGCTCTTGATGTGATCGGACGCAAAGGTGATGATGATGCTCATGATGCTCGACGCGAACATCGAAAAGATGACGCCGATCAGGATGATTGTGTTGGTCGAAAGTGAGCAGTCGAGGCGGTAGGCAAGCCCCAATATGATCAGCAGCGACAGGAGCGCGAACAGGATCGCCATCACCATCGTACCGGCGAACGGCAGCTTCGGAAAGGTGATGCCGAACGCGATCGCGATGACGGCGCCGAGAGACGCGCCAGACGAAACGCCGAGCGTGGAACCGTCCGCCAACGGGTTCTTGAGAAGCCCCTGCATGGCGGCGCCCGCAAGCGCCAGCGATGCGCCGACCAGTGCCACGCACAGCACGCGCGGCAGGCGGACCGGAACGATCACGGATCGGGCGAGCTTCAGTGCTTCCGCAGACGGAACGCCGTGTACTGCGTCTGTGATGACGCGCAGCGTCTCCTTCAGCGGGATCCCAACGCTTCCGAATGAAACGCATGCAAAGAACACGCACAGGGTCACCAGTGCGAAAACCGCATACATCCATCCGTGAAAATGCTCGCCGATCCGTTTCATGTTTCAGCTATGTATATCCTTTGGTTATGCGGCAGGTGCAAGCGCGATTGCCGCTTCAATCTCCATAACGAAATCATACAGCATTTTCGCGCCGTCCGCAAGACGCGGAATGGGACGGGAAAGC
>CAMNHT010000059.1 GCA_946539625.1 uncultured Clostridia bacterium
GATTCCTACTATTCTGTGCGCGGATTCAGAGGGTATATTCTTGTCTGAACACCGGGCTCAACGATAAAACCCCTGCAATTTATGGGACTTAAACATTGACAAATTCCGGTTTATCGGGATGATACGGCTTTGAACCTTCCGGGAAACAGCTTCTTTTCGGAAGGTTTTTTGTTTGCCTGAAGCGCGCGTATCACCACCGCATGACGGTGTATAAGTGCGCTCTTACAAAAAAGAGGCTTCCCCTCAAGGGGAAGGCTTTTGGATGCGCTTGAAAACCACCTTTTAGAGAACGCCTCTTCCGAGCTGTTTTTTTATCCGTTCAACAGTTTTTTTCGCGCCTTCCAGTCGGGCATGTAGCGATCGAGCAGCGCTTTGAACTCCAGTCCGTGTCCGTGTACCCTGATGTGGCAAAGCTCGTGCAGGATCACGTATTCAAGACAGATCAGCGGGTAATGCACAAGCTGCAGGTTCAGATTGATCTTTTTCGTCCCCGTGTTGCAGCTGCCCCAGCGCGAGGTCATGTCGCGCACCGCCCATGCCGACGGCACAAGTCCGGTATAGTCGGACCACAGCGGCAGAAAATGCCCGATCTCGGCCTTCAGCCTTTCGCGGAGCCATTCGTTTAAGATCGCTTCGCGTTTCTCCTTCGACGCGTCGCCATGGAGCGACAGCACGATGCGTCCGGCATCAAGCGCGACGCTGTTTTTCTTTTGATTTTCCAGAACAAAGAGGGGATAGACCTGCCCGAACAGGCGGAGCGTTTCGCCGCTTTCATACTGCTTCGGCTCGTTTGAATGCGCGTTTTTGACCCTCTCGGCGTGCGCACGGATCCAATTCGCCTTTTCAGTCAAAAAAGCGCGGATCAGTGCTTCCGGCATCAGCTTCGGCGCACTCACGCGCACCTCGCCGTCCGGCGGCACGATCGTCACACGCAGGTTTTTGACGGATTTGCGGATCAGCGTCGCTTCAATCCCGGCGACTGTGATGTGCTTTTCGCTCATTTGTGGTACGCCTCGTTGTGCAGGATCTTAAATCCGCGATAGAGCTGTTCCAATAGCAGCAGTCGCGCAATGCGGTGGGGAAAGGTCATCTTCGAAAATGAGATCTTCGCGTTCGCGCGGGCGTAGACCTCGGGCGAAAGGCCCAACGATCCCCCGATCACGAACGTCAGCGGCCGCGCTTCGGCTTCCTTCTCGGAAAGGTACGCGGAAAACTGTTCGGAGGTCATCTGACGCCCGTCGATCGCGAGCGCGACGACAAAATCCTTTTGCCCGATCGCCTTCAGAATCCTTCTGCCCTCCTTTTCGCGGACAAGATCCTCGTCCGCGGGATGCAGGGATTCCGGCGCTTTTTCGTCCGCGACTTCAACGACGTCAAGCGTGCAGAAACGGGAAAGACGCTTAATAAACTCGGCACAGGCGTCCTCAAAATATCGCTCCTTCAGTTTTCCGACACAGACGATGCGCACGGTCATACGATCTCAAATACCCCCGTCGGCTCCTCACGCGCGGCGATGGCGATCTGCATGTCGTCGGCGATCCCGGCGCTTTCCAGCACGGCGCGCACAGCGACCATCGCAAGCTCCGGATAGTTGTTCTCCCGGCTTAAGTGCCCTAAGATCACGTTTTTCACGCCGGTCGTGTAGAGCTTGACCAGCGCTTTTCCGCAGTCGTCATTGTTCATGTGTCCGTTTCCGGACAGGATGCGCTTTTTGAGCGGATACGGATAGCTGCCCGCCATCAGCATATCGACGTCGTGGTTCGCTTCAAAGAGCAGAAGATCGCACCCGGACAGGATTGATAAAATGCGCGCGTCGACGTGCCCGAGGTCGGTGCACACGCCGACCTTGTGTCCACCGAAAAAGAGCGTGTAGCCCACGGCATGGATCGCGTCGTGCGGAACGGAGAACGGCAGGATGCGCACACCGGACAGATAGAAGTCGCGGTCGGATTCGAACACGCAGACGTTTTTCGGCGCAACGTCCCGCAGCTGCGCTTTCAGCAGTGACCAGGTGTCGGCGTTTGCGTAGACCGGCAGGTCGTATTTTTTGGACAGAATATTCACGCCGCGCACGTGGTCGATATGCTCGTGCGTAATAAGGATCGCGGAAAGCGTGCGCGGATCGACGCCGATCCGTTGCAACAGTTCTGTGATGCGCTTGCAGGACAGCCCCGCGTCGATCAGGATCCGCGCGCTGCCTGCCTCGATATAAGTTGCGTTCCCGGAGGAGCCGCTGCATAAAGGACAAAGTTTCATATGAGGGATTATACCACACTCCTGCGCACACGAAAAGCTTTTTATTGCAAGACGGGAGGGAAGGTGCTATACTTTTTACATGATCATCGAGGAATTGGCGCTTGCAAAACTGAATCTGACGCTCGGTGTGCTCTATAAGCGCGAGGACGGGTATCATGCGCTTGACACCGTTATGCAGACGGTGTCGCTCTTTGACCGCGTATTCGTGGAAAAGTCGCGCACGGTCGAGGTGCACGTAACGGGCATGACGCTCCCGCAGGAGAACACGATGTACAAGGCCGCCATGCTCTATAAAGAGGCGACCGGCTGCGGGGCAAAGATCCGCTGCGAAAAGCGCATTCCTATGGAAGCGGGCATGGGCGGCGGCAGTGCCGACGCCGCGGCGGTTTTGCGCGCTCTTCAAAGGCAGCACCGCATGGCGGATGATCGGACGCTCCGCGAGATCGCGCTGAAGGTCGGCGCGGACGTCCCGTTCTGTCTTGTCGGCGGAACGTGCCGCTGCGAGGGCGTGGGAGAGATCCTGACGCCGTTTACGCTTGGGAAACGCCTGTGGTTCGTCATCGCAAAACCGAAGGAGGGCGTGAGCACCCGCGAACTGTTCCGTCGGCTTCCGCTTCCGCGGCCGCGCGTGCAGACGCTTTCCGCGGTCGCCGCACTTGCAAGGGGCGATCTTCATGCTCTTGCGCCGCTGATGCAAAACGTCCTTGAACCCGCTGCGATCGAGCTGGTGCCGGAGATCGGCGCATGGAAGCAAAAATTACTCGACGCAGGCGCGATCGCGGCGCAAATGACCGGCAGCGGATCCGTCGTGTTCGGTCTGTTTGAGAGCGAGGAAGCCGCAAAGGCGGCTTTGCCAGCCGTATCCGATGCTGCGTTTTCCACGGTCTGCCATTCGCTGTGAGGTACTTATGAACGATCGGCACATTCGACTTTTAACGACTGCGGGCGTACTGTCCGCCGCAATCTTTCTGCTCACCGCATTTGTCCGCATTCCGCTGCCCGCAGGGTATCTGAATCTCGGCGACGCGGGTGTATTCATGGCCGCCATGCTGCTGCCCGCAGGCTGTGCCGCGCTGTGCGCGGGCGTCGGGAGCATGCTTGCGGACCTCATCGGCTTTCCGCTGTACGCGCCGGTGACATTCTTTGTGAAGGGGCTCACCGCGCTCGCATTTGCGCTCTTATGGCGAAAGCTTCCGAAAAAACTCCGCTGTCTTGCGTTCCTTGCCGTGCTGATCGTACCGCTCGGATATTTTGCGTTCGAGCTCGTCGTGTTCCGAAATTTTGCGTGGGCGGACCTGCCGATGAATCTTCTGCAGGCGGCGGTCGGCGCAGGGCTTGCGTGGGCTTTGGACCGTGCGACAAAGAGCCGGTTTTGCATCTGAACCTACGCTTCACTCTACCGGCAGTAGAGACCGATTCTCCTGCCGGTGGACTGCTTTTGCAATCGGTAGAGTGACCTTGACGTTCTGCCGTGTTATCATTAACATAGAAAATGATAGATTTTGGAGGCAACCATGCGCATCCGCATTTCCGCAGACAGCACCTGCGATTTAAGTCCCGAACTCATTGCACAGTACGACGTTGCGATCACGCCGCTGTATGTCCGTCTCGGCAGCAAAGATCTCAAGGATTCCATTGAGGTCACCCCGCCCGATATCTACAAATACGTCGAAGAAACCAAACAGATCCCGAAGACCGCGGCGGTCAACGTCGGCGACTACGTCGATTTCTTCACCAAGGCCAAAGAAGAGGGCTACGACAGCGTCGTGCATTTCACGATCTCCGCGGAGATGTCCTCCTGCTATCAGAACGCCTGCCTTGCGGCGCAGAGCTTTGAAAACGTGTATATCGTCGATTCGCGGAATCTTTCCACCGGCATCGGGCATCTGGTGCTCGACGCGTGCATCATGCGCGACGAAGGAAAATCCGCAAAGGAGATCTTTGAGATCCTCGAGGAGCGTAAATTGAAGCTTGACGTCAGCTTCGTGCTCGACACGCTCCGCTATCTCGCGCTCGGCGGACGCTGCAACGCACTTTTGGCATTCGGCGCAAACCTTCTGAACCTCAAGCCGTCGATCCAGGTGGATCCGGTTTCCGGCAAGATGGGCGTCGACAAGAAATACCGCTGCTCGTTCGAGCGCGCGGTCGTGCGCTATGTCAACGACAAGCTCGCGGACAAGGATTCTTTGGACCTTCGCCGCATCTTCATCACGGACTCCGGCTGTACCGACGAGGTGCGCGCCGCCGCCGAGGAAGCGGTCAGAAAGAACGCGCCGTTTGCGGAGATCATCCACACCCGCGCGGGCTGCACGGTCTCTTCGCATTGCGGACCGAACTGCATCGGCATTCTCTTTTACAGAAAATAACACTGCATGAACAAAGGAGTCGTCCGGAAGATGTCCGGACGGCTCCTTTTCATATTGTCGCCTGTACTCGGTTCAGTATGTGAGTTTCTTTCCGTAAAACGCCTCGTACGCGTCGCTCCACAAACGTTCGTTTTGCTCCATCATGGCTTGTGTATTGTCACCGACGGATCGGTTGCTGTCCGGATAGATCGGCGGCAGATAGTGAACATACAGCTCCTGTACGGGGAATCCCGCATCATCCGTCTCGCAGGAATCTTTCATTCCGATGAAAACAGGAATAACCGGAACGCCGAACTTCGCGGCAAACCGGAATGCGCCGGGCTTTAGCGGCCTCGGCTTGCGGTAGTTGAACCACATCGCCTGCTCGGGATAGATCAGAATCTTTTCCCCACGGTCCAGGAGCGTTTTCATTCCGGCATAAAATTCCTTCATGGTCGAAAGATTCTCGCTGAGCGGAAGCGTGTTTGCGTGACGCATCATGATCCGCACCGGCCCCTTGAAATTGGTGTAGTTGCTTTCTTTGATGACCTTATACAGATAATGGTGCCGCTTCAATGCCGGTCGGATGGTTTTGTAAACGACGTAATTGTCGCTCAGATGAAAATGGTTGCAGGTGACAATAGCGCCGCCCTGTACAGCCGTCGCATGTTCGATCCCGCGGACGTCCTTGATGATCAGCTGATTCTTTCGGATCATGTTCTCGAAGAATGCTCTGCCGAGAAAGTTCGCAACCGCCGTTTTGCATTTGCTCGATGCTTTTTTGATCGTATAGTCCACGTCACCCGGCTGAATGGGGATCGCCGGATCGTCTTCTTCCACATCAAGGTTGAATTGCCCGGTCCGCTCGTATTCCGCAATGCGCCGAAGCACTCGCAGGCGTTCCGTTCTCTTTTCCGGATCAACCATGGCTGACTTCCTTTCGACGCGCGTCCTTTTTGAACCAAAGCTTTCGGAACGTCCTGTCGCTGTTGTAGATCGCCTCGATGCCCTTGACCAGTTCCGAAAACGCCGCAAGGTCACGCTGCCGGTCGTCTTCGCCGAAGTTTTCGAGTTCGGCAAGCAAGGATGTGTAAAACACGCTGTCCTGCGAATATTGCCAGAAATATTCGCCGTTGATCGTTTCTTTATAATGCCAAGGCTTTAAGGAGAGGGCATAGTGGCACAGCTTCAGGTCTCCTTCCGGCGGCTCCGGAAAGCTGTGCTTGTTCCAGCCCGTCGGCAGATACTTCACGCGGCCGTGGCAGATCACATTCAGATATTCCTGATCCGGGGCAAGACAGTCGAACCGGTATTGCGTCAGCATGCGCAGGAACTGTTCCTGCACACGGCGTCTGCGGAATTCGTTCAGGTTCATAACCATCACGCCGGAGTTGAAATACGTGTTATGCGGAATGCCGATGATGTCCTCCACATAGTTGGTGAACAGCGGGCTCCGGTCCGTATTCTGCTCGTACGCCGCGGCGAGCAGATACCCTTCGACGTCGGTTTTGTACAGCTCGGCGATGTCCTGCAATACAACGATGTCGCTGTCGAGATAGATCGCTTTGTCGTACTGCGGGAATGACGTTTCGATGAACAGTCTGAAATATGCGTCGACGCTGAAGTAGAACCGCTCCGGCAGCTGTGCACGGATAGGCGCCAGCATTTCCTTTACGTCAAAGAACTCGATGGATACGTTGTCCGTTTCATGCGCCTTGAGTATCGCCTGATTCCGTTCGGAGATTTCGTTTTTCAGAACGGTGATCCGGTAGGTGTTCTCTGCGGATGTGTTTGCAATAAGGGAGATCAATGCCACGTCGAGATACGGGACATATTTGTCATTGCAAGCGAAAAAAATCGGTACGGTGGTTTGCATGTTTGTTTCTTCTCCTTTTTGACAGAAGTCGACGTTTTGATACGGTTATCTTAAATGCGCGCGGTGCGGAAGTAAAGATACTTCACATTTCAGAGGGTCTCCGTTCAAAAGACCGGTCCGAACTGCAGCGAGAATACACTCTACCGCAGCGAGAATCGCCCTGAAAACTTGCTTTTTTCGACAATATTTGGTATGATACCGGGCATGGAAGATGTAAAGAAAATCGTATCGCAAAATATCACAAGACTCCGGAAAGACTGCGGGCTGACGCAGGCAGAGCTTGCAAAACGAATCAATTATTCCGACAAAGCGATCTCCCGCTGGGAAAAAGGCGAGGTCGTTCCCGACCTTGAAACTATTTATGCGCTGAGTGAAGCATTCGGCGTACCGGTCAGCTTGATTACGGAAAAGGCGCCGGAAACGAAACCGGAAAAGGACGAGGTATCGGCAACGCGGCAGCGTATCCTGTCGCAGATTTTTCTGTTGTGTGAAATCTGGTTTGTCATCTGCGTCATCTATGTGTACATCAAGATTACACAGCAGACAAGCATCTGGCAGCTGTTCATCTGGGGGGTGCCTGCAAGCACGCTGGCGCTGTGGTTTTTCACCAGAAAGGAACGGTCCGGCGTTCTTCTGTTCATTTACGCATCGATTTTTGTCTGGTCGCTGATCACGAGTGTTTACCTGCACCTTCTGGACGCAAATCCGTGGTATCTCTTTTTCACCGGTCTGCCTCTGCAGGGACTGCTGATCATCCGATACATCTTCAACTATAAGCAAAGCCTGAAACCGATCCGGCTCTCGCGGCAGAGGCATAAGCCGCAGCCGGAAACGAGCGACGATACGGAAGACGCCGAGGGAAGAAACGGAACGGCGGTTTAACGGGAATATTTGCTTTTATAGAAATTTTACTTTCCTTTTACATGGGAATGGTTTATACTGTAGTCAAACGATCCGTCAATGCGGATTATTTCGCGTACGGAAAAGTTTTACAAAGGAACAAGGGGGTAATTTCACAGCATGAAAACCAGAAGACTCACCAAAAAAGAGATGATCATCTTTGCGATCGGTCAGCTCGGTTGGTCCATCCTGAGCGGCATCATCGGCGCTTGGTTTGTAA
>CAMNHT010000060.1 GCA_946539625.1 uncultured Clostridia bacterium
TTTGAGCTCGGCGCCGTTCTGCTCCTTCCGCTGCTGTTCCGTGTCAACGGGCTTTGGTTTTCGGTCGTCGTCGCGGAGTTCATGGCGGCGGCGCTGTCATTCCTGTTCATGGCGATCAAGCGCAAACGCTTCGGATATTGAGATCACATGCAAAAAGCCGCGGAATCGTCCGCGGCTTTCTTTTGTATGTCTTTACTTCAACTTGACCGTCTGAAGCTCCTCCATCGTTTCGAACGACAGCACAGTGACTGCGTCCGAACCGATTACGTAGAACGCATCGTCCACAAACAGTCCGCGTGCACCGTCGTACCAGTAATCGCCGAGATTGATCGTACCGACCTTACGGAACGAATCGCCTTCGACGCGGAACACATGATATGCGTTATCCGCAGGGAACGCAACCGTTTGGGTGTTGACGTCGACGAATACGATCTTATGGTTGTACTGTACGGAGGTATAGTTTACGTCCTCAACGGATAGCTTGAACGCTTCCGTGACGTTCGCCGGATCGGAGATATCGAACATGGAAAGCTTCACGTTCTCCGTCCATCCGTGTTCCTCGTCCGCATCGAATCCGATGCCTAAAAGCTTCCCTTCGCCGAACGGATGCAGATATGCCGAGAATCCGGGGATCTTGAGCGTCGACAGAATCGAGGGGTTATGCGGGTCGGAGAGATCCACCGAGAACAGCGGATCGACCTGCCGGAACGTGACGAAGTACGCCGTGTCGCCCATGAAGCGCACGGACTGTACGCGCTCATCCTTCGCAAGATCGGTGAGCTGCCCGACCGTGTTGAATTCACCGTCGAGCACGTACAGCGCGCAGTCGCTGCTGCTGTTCCACTCATAGGTGTCGATTCCGTCTGTCCAGATGGTCTGTTCGCTGTCGGAGCGGGTCACAACGAACCGGTAATATCCGTTGTATGCGTCCATGCTGAACTGGTTCAGAAGCGTCCCGGGAAGCTCTGCGCTCGCCTTCGCCTCGATGCTGCCGCCTTCGATCGAGAAGCGGAACAGATTCGTATGCGAGCCGGAAACGATTTTCACAAAATGTCTGCCGTCGTCGGCAGTCTGTTCGTCGCTCTGTTCGCTGTTCCATTCGTCGGACGCAATCAAAAGGTCCGCGCCGCTGCAGTAGACGTTTGTACAGCCGCCGAGCACCGCCTTGTGCGAGTCGAGCTCGGTCCCGTCCGCGGCGTCGATCGTCGTGATAAGAGTAAAGCCGTTTTCATCTGAATCCGGGTTGACGAAGATATCACCGGGCAAAAGTGTGACGGTCTCATCGTTCGTGACGACCTTCGGACAGTAGGTGCTGACAGGCACTTCGTCCCATGCGCGCCAGTTCCAGATGCGGTAATCCGAAACGATCACCAGCATACCGTCCACGAGACGTGCGGTACGGTAGTTACCCTGCAGCCGATGCGACGCGATCCGTTCCGGCGCCGTACGGTCGCCGAGATCGTACGTCTCCGCAAAGGTAAAGGTACGATCCTCGTCGCTGACGCTGTCGCTCCAGTCGCTGTGGGTTCCGAGCAGATACAGGCGATCGCCGTAGAGCATCATTTCGTTGTAATCACGCCAGTAGTTGTCCTTTTCCGAAGGCGATTTCAGCTTGATCGTGCCGACGACCTTCGTATCCGCGCCGTCCGCAGAGAGGATATACACCTTGTGTTTTGACAGGTTCAGCGCATAGATCCATGTGCCGTCCGTTTTGACGATATCCGCCTCGTCGACGTCTTCGACCTGGTTGTTCGTGCCGGAGTAATTCTTCTCCGTTTCGTCGATCGACGCGCCTTGTAACCCTGCCGTCATTGTCAACTCATTCTGCACCGAAACAGGCGCTTCAGCCGGCTCCGCCGCCATCGGCGCTTCCTCCGCTACGGCGGCGTCCGCAAAACCATAGAACGTACTGCCGCGGTTCTTCGACCGGCGTGCCTGCATGACCTCGCCGAGCTGTTCATAGGACGCGACGGCGACCGGCGTGTTTTGCTCAAACGCCGCTGTGCTTTCCGCCGACTGCACATAGCTTGCATCGGCGGTTAACTGTTCGGAACGTGCTGCGTTCTTTGTGTTTGATGCGTTCACGCCGACAACAATGGCGATGCAAGCCGCGGCTGCCGTTGCGAACGCGGGGATCGCGACCAGCCACGGTCTCCGTTTTCTGCTCTTCTCCCGTTCGCTGCGCGACCGTTCGACCTGCTCCACCCTGATCTCGTCGAGCAGATCTTCCCGTACGTGGACGGCGTCGTTTTGGGTTCGGTACGCATCCTTAAACTTCATAGTCTCCTCCAAGCATCTCTTTCAGCATTCCTCTTGCACGGTGCAGCCACGATTTCACGGTTGACTCGGTCGCGCGCATCACGGCTGCGATTTCTTTGACAGAATAGTCCTCGTAGTAGTACAAATGGATCGCTGTACGGTATTTTTCGGGGAGTTTCAAAACTGCGTCGTATACGGTCGAATCCGGCGTTTCGTCCTCGCTTGCAAGTTCGCCCAGGGTATCCTCCGGCACGCTGTGCCGCCGAAACGCGCTTCCTAAGAGCGTTTTCGAGCAATTGACCGTAACCTTAATGAGCCACGCTTTCTGATGCTCTGCACTTTGAAAATCGGGGCTGCTCTTCAGGCACCGCAGGAAAACCTCCTGCACGACGTCTTCCGCGTCGGCAACGCTCTTTGTCCGCACCAGCGCCAGGCGGTAGACCATGTCGCCGTACGTCCGAAAAAGAGCGTCGAGGTTGTTGCTGACGGGTTCGCCGCTTTCGATTGGCATGCTACTTTCCAACGTTTTTCGCTCCTCACAAATAATACCGGAAAGAGAAGGTTTCGGTTGCGGAAAAATGCCGCAGTTCCGAAAAAGAATCGTTTCCTCTTTTTGGAAAAAGGCGCGCGTTCAGCGTTCTGCCCGCGCGCCGTGCTGTTTTCTGTTATTCCGTCGGATTCAACTGTTTGAGAAACGCTTCAAAGATCGCTTCCATCATTTTCTGCTGGAACGCCTCGTCCTGCAGATTCGCGCGTTCGGTCTTGTTATCCCAATTGCCAAGAATGATCCGCACGCACGGGCATCCGCACTTGGACGACACCTGATCGTCGCTGTTGCTGACCTTTTCGACGCCGTCCTTTTTGTTGCTGCCCTTCTGCTTTGGAATGCCCGTCGCAGCCGAGTACTCGTCAATCAGGATCTGCGCAAAGTCCAGATTGTTTTTCGTTGCTTCTACAAAGCAGCCGGACGTTTTGGACGAAATATGATTGCAGAACAGCCGCAGCGCGATGTCGCAGTCGGCGTCCTTGATGATCTTCGCACGCTTGCTGGTACTCATATCGTTGTTATCCTCGCGCGTGATGACGACCGTGGCGCCCTTGGATTCGAGATATGCGCCGAGCGCTTTTGCAAATTCGAGATCGTAAGGTCCATCGGCTTTACCCTTCGATCCGCCGCGCATCGGGTCCAGCCCGATCGTGACGCCGGCAAGCGGCGCGTTCGGATCGAGCTTCGGATCATACGTCGCAGAGGGATCCGGCGTTTCCGGTTCAAGCGGCGGCGGAGTCGGCGTTTCCGGAACGGGCGTTCCGACGTCGGGCGTTTCCTCCGCGGATTCCGTCGGTTCTATGGACGGTTCTTCCGTGAACTCCGGCGACGGAGACGCTTCCGCCTCCTGTGTGGGCACGGCACGTTCTCCGTTCAGCTCCGACTTCGCACAGGTCAGCATCTGTTTGATGTATCCGCCCTTTGCTAAAAAAATGACGCCTACGATCAGCCCGATGACCAGGATGATCATCGCGCAGAACAGCGAAAACCCTAAGGGATTCGTGATCTGAAAATGCTTCTTTCTGTTTTTGATGCGTTTCATTGGTATGCTCCACCTCCGCGATCATTTCCTATGGACCCATTTTAACACGCATTTTTTAAATCGGAAGCGATTTTGCATTTCGTTTACAAAAAGATTAAAAAAACTCCGCAAAACGGATACAAAATCGGGAAAATATGGTATGATATGAATATGCCAAACGTTTGCACACATCTCTTATTCGGCGCGCGCGTCGCCGAAGCGATCAATAAGCCTCTCGAGTCGCTCGGGGATCTCTATCTTTTGGGTTGTCTCGGACCGGATTATTATTTCTATGACCGTCTGCCGCCGACGCCGTTTATCCCGCATCAAAAGAAGCACGGCAACGTCCTGCACGGACTTGACTGCGACGTGCTGTTTTCCGCGCTGTCCGAAAAAGCCGACGCATCCCTGCGTCCGTATCTTTACGGTTTTTTGACGCATATCGCGCTGGACAGCACCGTCCACCCCTACGTCGACGCAGCACATTCCGGCAGTGCGCATTCGCGTTTTGAGGGCGTTATCGACTCGGTCGTTTATACGGAAACGATGGTCGCTTTCCCCTACCGGTCTTTGCTTGCCGCAAGCGGGGATCCCAAACCGGTCGACACGCTGCTTGCGGACGTATCGAAATTGCTCTGCAATGCGGACGTTGCGGGCGCATACGTGCGCGGCGTCCGAAAATACAGAAGGGTTTTACCGATCCTGTTCGATCCGAAAAACCGGCGCTATCGCATTTTTCGGTCCGTTGAACGGCTGTTCAAAAAGCCTGGCGCGGTATCCGATTTTCTGATCGGTCCCGATCATGAGGATTTGGACGACTGCATGAATCTTTCGCAAAACAGCTGGGTCTCGCCGTGGGAACCGGATCGCGTGCGAAACGAAAGCGTTCCGATGCTCTTTGACGAAGCGAAGGTCCTTGCCGTAACGCTGATCACGGCGTACGACGCAGACGACCGGGAAACGCTTTCCCGTCTGCTGCACGGCCGCACGATGCGAAAGGGGGTGCTCCCATGACCTGCTGCTTTACCGGGCACCGTGATCTGCCCGCGCATGATTCGGAAGCATACAACGCGCTTCTTGCTTCGCTGGAAGTGGCGATCGAAGACGCGATCCGGATGGGCTGCCGCCGCTTTATCGTCGGCGGTGCAAAGGGTTTTGATCTTTTGGCAGGCGAATGGATCCTAGCGCGAAAAAAGGTCGATCCGTCTGTCACGCTCTCTGTCTACGTGCCGTACCGCGGGCAGGCAAACGCCTTTTCCCCCGCCGACATGCTTCGCTATCAGCGGCTCAAGAACGAGGCGGACGAAGTGCTGTGCCTGTCCGAAACATACCATCACGGCTGTATGCGCGACCGGAACGCGCACATGGTGAACGATTCCGGAGTTTGCATTGCTTACGTACGCAGAAGCCGCAGCGGCTCTGCGCAGACGCTCAAAATGGCGGAGGCGAAGGGACTTACGATCCTTCGGATATGATGATGAGAAACGAACGACAGCCCTCTCCCGTACGGCTCGTGCCGATGTGCGGACTTCTCGGCCTTCTGCTTCTTTGTGCCGCGGAGCTGACCGGGTTCTTTGCGCTGCTCTTTTTCCTGCCGATCGCGCTCTGCATGCTGCCGCTTTGTGAGGAACGCCTTTACGGATACGCGATCCTCTGTGACGTGCTGATTGCCGCGGTCGTGCTCTTTCTGTCTGTACCGCATTACGCATGGCTCGCGTTTGTCTGCGTACTTGCGCCGTACGTTCCCCTGCGCCACGCGATGCGAGATCTCAAGGACAAGCGGCTCGCAACGCTGCTGCCTGTCGGGATCGCCGTACTTTGGACCGCGTTTGTCGTTTTCGGACTGCATGTCCTCGGTATCGAGCTCATCACGCAGTTTTCGCCGCTGATCACTGTTCTCATCGGGCTCGGCGTACTGCTTTTTCTCTTTTTGCTTGACGCGGTGTATCAGCTTTTGTTGAAAGCGTATCGCAAACATATCCGTCGTTTTCTGCTCCCGCGCGCATAGGAGAAGCGTTTTTTGACATACTGTCGGTATGTGCGAGCAAAAAGCCATCCGAACCTACAGAAGCCTGTACCGCCGACGCCGCCATCGGCGTTTTTTACGTGCCGTTCTGCTGCTGCTTTTCACACCGCTGATTTGCGGTGCGGTCTGGCTGTTTTCGCAGGATGCCTGGCATATGCTCGACCTCGAAAAGATCTATGCGAGCGAGGAAACACTGCTTATAAAGGATCGTGACGGCGCGGTCGTCTCACGGTTGTATCTGCATGAGAACCGTGTTTCGATCGGGCTTTCCGCGCTGCCCGATCATGTGAAAAACGCCTTCCTTGCCGCCGAGGATGCACGGTTCTATTCGCATCCCGGCTTCGATCTCATTCGCATTGCGGGCGCGGCGCTGAACGATCTTCGCGCAGGTTCCTACGTGGAAGGTGCAAGCACCATCACCCAGCAGCTGATCAAGCTTACACATCTCTCCGCGGAGAAGACGCTTGATCGCAAGGTGGATGAAGCGATCCTGTCCTACCGGCTCGAACAGCTCCTTTCGAAGGACGAGATCCTTGCCTGCTATCTGAACCGCGTCTATTTCGGCGGCGGCTATTACGGAATCGAAGCCGCTGCGGAGGGCTATTTCGGCGTGCACGCAAGCGAGCTGACGCTGGCACAAAGCGCACTTTTGGCGGGCGTTCTGAAATCCCCCGCGACCTACGCCCCACATCTGCGTCCCGAAGCGTCCGTGGGCCGCCGCGGCGTTATTCTCGATCTGATGGTCGAGTACGGCATGGTCGACGCGAATGCGGCAGCCGAGGCAAAGGCGGAGCCGCTTGTTTTAGTCGCCGACACGCAAAAGCAGAAGCACGATTCTTATATCGACCTTGCTCTAACCGAAGCGTGCAGACTTTTGGACTGTGATCTCAATACGCTACTTGTAAGCGGACTGACAATCGAAACGGCGATGGACCCGAACGCGCAGCGCATTGCGGAAAACGCATTTTCAAACGACGCGTACTTTCCGACGTATGAGGATGAATCCGCCGAAGGCGCACTTGTCCTGATCGACGCAAAAACCGGCGGCGTATCCGCGATCATGGGCGGAAGAAACAACGCGCCCGCGCTCGGGTTCAACCGTGCCACACGCATCCGCCGGCAGCCCGGCAGCGCGATCAAGCCGATCCTCGTCTACGCGCCCGCGCTCGAAGCCGGCTGTACCGCTGCATCCATGCTTCTGGACGACGCCGTTGATTTCGGCGATTATACTCCGAAAAACGCAAACGGGCGCTATTCGGGATGGGTCACGATGCGCGAAGCGGTCACGCGGTCTTTAAATATTCCTGCCGTTCTGCTGTTTCGCGATCTCGGCGTTGAGCGCTGCAAGTCGTTTGCTGCGCGGTTCGGTATTCCGTTCGACGTGCGCGACGATTCGCTGACGCTTGCGCTCGGCGGTTTTACCTACGGTGTGTCGCCGTACCGGCTGTGCGGCGCATACGCGGCGCTTGCCTCCGGCGGGATCTACCGTGCACCGTTCGTGGTGACGCGGATCACCGACCGCGCAGGCACGGAGCTCTTTCGGCACGAACCGGAGGAAATGCGCGTTATGTCCGAGGGCAACGCGTTCGTGCTGACCTCACTTCTCGTGAACGTTGCAAAAACGGGCACCGCAAATCTTCTCTCCTCGATCCCGATCCCGCTTGCCGCAAAGACCGGCACCGTCGGCGACGAGACCGGCAACCGCGATATCTGGCT
>CAMNHT010000061.1 GCA_946539625.1 uncultured Clostridia bacterium
CATCATGCACATCGGCAGCGCGTCTTTGACCGCGCTTGTTGCGGTGCGCCTGAACTGGGGCAGCGCGGGCGCGACGGCGACGTCGCTTGTGACGACGCTGCTTGTATTCCTGCTTGCCGAAATGATCCCGAAGACCATCGCAAAGGCGTGCAACGAGAGCTTTGCACTGTTCGTCGCGCCGTCGCTGCGGTTTCTGATGCGCATTCTGTACCCGCTGAACGTCGTCTTCACGTCGCTCACGAACGGCGTCAAAAAGCTGTTCCGCGTGCAGGAAGAGGAGGAGCCGACCGTCTCCGAGGAGGAGCTTCACGACATCATCGAAACGCTCGATGAGGAGGACGACATCGACGAGGACACGGCGGATCTGATGCAGTCTGCGCTCGATTTCACCGAAACGCCGGTAGGCGAGGTCTTCGTACCGCTTGAAAATGTTGAGACGGTCACGCTCGGCATGCACCCGACAGAGATCGTGAAGATCATCGAACAGACGAACCACAGCCGCCTGCCGGTCAAAAGCCGTGAAGGCGAGATCTGCGGCGTGGTGCAGATACGCAAATACCTGAAGGAATACCTGAAGCGGCAGGGACACGTATCGCTTGCGCGCGTGATGGATAAACCGTATTATGTTACGGTCGGCACGCCGATCGACGAGCAGCTTGCGGGTATGAGCAAGGCAAAGACGCATATCGCGATCGTGCGCGACAACGACGGCAAGGTGCTCGGCATCCTGACGGTTGAGGACATCCTCGAGGAGCTTGTCGGCGAGATTTACGACGAGGACGACGTGGGAGGTGTTGTCGATGAGTAACACCGTGCGTTATATCCTGATTGTCGTGTGCATTGTGCTTTCCGCCATGTTCTCCGGCGCGGAGATCGCGTTCATGCAGCTGAACCCGACAAAGCTGAAAAAGGAAGCCGAGGAGAAGAACAGCCGGACGGCACGGCTCGCGCTGCGCTTCCGCGAACGGTTCGATTCGGGGCTCATTGCGATCCTCATCGGCAACAATCTTGTGAACATCGGTTCGTCGTCGATCGCGGCGGCGCTGGCGATCGCGCTGATGGGCGAAAGCGGCGCATGGGTCGCAACCGCGATCATGACGGTTCTCATCATCACGTTCGGCGAAATTCTGCCAAAGATCCTTGCGTCCGAGCGCGCGGAGGGCTGGGCAAAGCTCCTTGCCGCACCGCTCACGGCGCTTTGGCTGCTGCTGTTTCCGCTAATCTGGGTACTCGAACGGTTTATGAAGCTGCTTTCGGGCATCTGGAAGGACAATGAAGTTGACGATACCGTCACCGAGGACGATATGGAAACGATCCTCGACACCGTGGAGGACGAGGGCGTCGTCGACGAGGAAACGGCAGACCTTTTGCAATCGGCGTTCGATTTTGACGAGGTGCTGGCATACGAGGTCATCACGCCGCGCGTGGACCTTGTGGCGATCGACCTGGACGATCCGCGCGAGCAGCAGATGAAGATCGCGTTCGCGTCGCCGTTTACCCGCATTCCGGTCTATCGCGGCACGCCGGACCATATGGTCGGCATTCTGCATCTGAACCATTTCTATAAAGCGCTTGTCGAGGACCCGGACGTGCCGATCAAAAAGCTTCTCATGCCGATCGTCTACGTACACAAGACCATGCCGCTGCCGGACGTGCTCGATACGATGCGCCGGAAAAAGAGTCACATGGTCGTGGTCACCGACGAATACGGCGGCACGATGGGCATTCTAACGATGGAGGACGTGCTCGAACAACTCGTCGGCGAGATCTGGGACGAGACGGACAAGATCGAGGAGGAATTCGTGGAGGTCGGCGAAAACCGCTACGAGGTCGACGGCGACATGCGGCTTTCCGATTTTCTCGACGAGTTCGATAAAGAGGAGGAGGACCTCGACGACGACAACGCTACGGTCGGCGGTTGGGCGGTCGAGCAGCTCGGCGGCTATCCGAAGCTCTATGACAGCTTCGTTTATGAGGATCTGACCGTAACGGTCCTCAAGAAGGAGCGCATGCGCATACTGAGACTGCTCGTTGAACAGGATCCGGATTGGGTCGACGAGGACGAGGAAGACGATGATGACGATGCGTGACGGAGGCGCCGCATGAAACGCGTCGCCGTGATCGGCTGTCCGGGCAGCGGAAAGAGCACGTTTGCGCGGAAGCTGCAGGAAAAGACGGGTCTGCCGCTCTATCCGCTCGACAACATCTGGTGGAGGCCGGACCGCACGCACATCACGCGCGAGGCATTCGACGCCGCGCTTGCTGCGATCCTCTCAAGGGACGAGTGGATCGTCGACGGCAATTACAGCCGCACGATCGAGCCGCGCATCGCTGCCTGCGAAACGGTGATCTTTCTCGATTACGACGAACAGACCTGCATGGAGGGGATCGCGTCGCGCGTCGGAGAGCAGCGACCGGACATGCCGTGGACAGAACAAACGCTTGATCCGGAGCTTGTTGCGCTCGTAAAGGGCTTTCGGAACGAACAGCGTCCCGCGATCCTGACGCTTCTGGACCGGTATGCGGACGGCAGGGAGATTCTGATTTTCCGCACCCGCAGCAAGGCGGATCGGTGGCTGAACGACCCGGAAAGCGAAATACGATGAAGGAACGGATTCTTCCCGAAAAGTGGCATATTCTCAGCGGAAGCGCTCTGAAAACGATCGCCGTGGTCACAATGCTGATCGATCATCTCGGCGTGCTTCTGAATCCGGACAGGGTCCTGTTGTTTACCGTGTTCGGTCGTCAGGCTTCGCTGTACACCCTGATGCGGCTGATCGGCAGGATGGCGTTCCCGATCTTTGCATTTCTGATCGTGGAAGGGCATCGGCATACGCGCAGCAGAGTCCGCTAAGGGATCATGCTGTTTGTATTTGCACTGCTTTCCGAGATCCCGTTCGATCTGTTCCTGTTCAACACGTGGTTTCATGCCGGCAGACAAAATGTATTCTTTACGCTGCTTCTCGGGTACCTCGGGATGTGCGCCTATGAAGAATTGGAAAACAGACGGCTTCTGCAGGTCGGCGCGATCCTTGCGCTGATGCTGACCGCATTCTTCCTGCGCGTGGACTACGGCGTTTCCGGATTCTGTTTCATTATGCTGATGTATGCGCTGCGCGATCGTGAGCTGCTGCGCGACGTTGCGGGGATCATGATCCTGAGCTCGCGCTGGAAAGCGGGACTGGCGTTCGTTCCGCTCGCGTTCTATAACGGCAAACGCGGGTTCATCAAAGGACCGGTTTTGAAATACGCCTTTTACCTGTTTTACCCGCTGCACCTGCTTGCTTTGTATGGTATCCGGGTCCTGTCGCTGTAATCGTCTGCATGGAAAACGCTCCGTCCGGGGCGTTTTTTGACACGATGCGCGATTGACTTTTTCGGATCCCGGGCATACAATGTTGATGCACGCATTTGATCAGGAGGCTGTATGAAACACGGCGGCAGACAAAACAAAAGGCGGTTCCTTTGGATCGTGATCCCGGTCGCGGTTTTTGCGCTGCTGCTTGCGGGAAGCCTGATCTGGCTCGAAAGCTACTATCACGCCGACGACGATGCGATCGCGGCGTTTTCCGCGGACCGGACCGTGGAGGAGCGTGTGCTTGAAAGCGGCGAACTGGTATTCGGTCCGGACGACGCGAAGATCGGGCTGATCTTCTATCCGGGCGGCAAGGTGGAGCAGGAAGCGTACGTTCCGCTGATGCGGCAGATCTCCGCAAACGGCGTCCTGTGCGTGCTGTGCAAAATGCCGTTCCGGCTGGCGGTTTTTGACGCCCATGCCGCAGACGGCGTCCGCGACGCGTTTCCGAAGATCGGGCAATGGTATATCGGCGGGCATTCCCTGGGCGGCGCGGTCGCCTCGATCGAGGTGAAGGCGCATCCCGGC
The DNA here is from genome assembly GCA_946539625.1 of uncultured Clostridia bacterium. The sequence continues at coordinate 3,884 of CAMNHT010000061.1, forward strand.
GTCTATACAGGCATGATCCTGCTTGCTTCGTTTTCAAACGAGGATCTTCGGGACGAACCGATCCGTGTTCTCTCGGTCTACGGCAGCGAGGACCGCGTGCTGAATCGCGACAAATACGAACAGGCGAAAAGCCTGCTGCCGGACGATGTGACGGAAACCGTGATCGACGGCGGCTGTCATGCGTATTTCGGCATGTACGGCGCGCAGAACGGCGACGGAACGCCCTCGATCACAAATGCGGAGCAGATCCGGATCACGGCAAACGCGATCACGGACTGGCTGAACAACAGCGTTTCATCCGGCGCGAGCGCCGATTGAAGATTGAAAAACGAAAGTGAGGAGAAAAGATGAGCAGCTTTGAAAACCTGCGTATTGTGGACAATTTTTACCAGACGTCGCTGTTTTTCCCGATGCCGACCGTCATCATCAGCACGCTGTGCGAGGACGGCAGCACGACGCTCGGACCGTATTCGCTGGTGCAGCCGTACTATGTGGCGGGCAAGGACTACTACGCCATGCTGCTGTGCTGCCGCAATTCATCGAACACGGCGCAGAACATCCTGCGCGACGGCAGATGCGCGATCAACTTCATCGACGACGATCCGAAATCGTTCAAGGAAGCGGTAAAGCTTTCCTGGCCGGGGGACAAGCCCTCCGATAAGATGCCGAAATGCAATTTCCGTCTTGAAAAGAGCCTGATCGAGGAGGAGACCGGCGAACAGCGCCCGATGGTGCTCTCCGACGCGATCCAGGCGATCGAATGCACCTGGATGCGGAATCTCGACGGCGCGGAAAACGATCAGCCGGGAAACCTTTCCGGCTACGAACCGCCGTATCACGATTTCAACGGCATTACCTCCAAGTTCGGCGCGCATTTCATCCTGCGCATCGACAGGATCCTCATGAAAAAGAAATACAGCGACGCGATCATCAACGGCGTCAAAGCCAAGGATTTCCCGCCGCTGCCGGTCGACTACGGCTACCGCGATTCCAAGAATTTCTGGTTCCACCGCAAACGCAGGATGCACGCGGAGCTGCTCGCGATCCGCAAGCAATCGCTCGAATCCGTGCGTTACGCCGCCGACCGCGCCGACGACAAGGTGAAGTTTACCGACGACGCGCTGGAAACGATCCTGAACGTGCCGCGCGTGTTCTTGCCGCTCGTGCTGAAGGGCTGCGTCGATTGGGCGAAGGAGAACGACGTCACGCTCGTCACCGCGGAGCATATGAAGATCATCAGCGACAAACGAGCCAAAGAAAAGAACAGGAAGTAAAGCCATGAGAGAATTTCTGATCAAAATCTGCCCGGTCGCGATCTGGTGCATCGTTGCGGGCGAAGCGCTGATTGCGGCGCTGCTGTTTCTGCATGCGGCAAAGAAAAGATCCAAGGTCGCGCTGTGGTCGGGCGTTCTGACGCTCGGGCTGATCCTCGACGCGGCGATCATCGGACTCGGGTCCGTGCTGACGCCCGAAACGCTTGCTGCGGTCAGCCCGGTACGGTTCATTGCGCACGGGCTTCTGATCCCGCTGCTGTTCCCGATCTGCGGGTACGCTCTGAACCTGAAAAAGCCGGTCATGATCGGCGTGTGGATCTTTACCGCGCTTCTGATGGCGGCGGGCGTCGCGCAGGCGCTGGCAACCAAACTCGTGCCGGAAACGATCGCAAACGTTACGCGCATGAAGGCGGGCGAGGGCACGCCGAAGTGGGCGGAAACGATCAGCATGGCGCTGTCGTTCGGCACGGTCATTCCGATGATGATCGTCGGGATCATCGTGTGGATCAAGGAAAAGACGCCGCACCTGTTCCTGTCGGGACTGCTGATGTTCGCGTTCTCCGCGCTCGGTCCGGCGACCGGCAACACCGATCTGATCTTCTTCGTCAGCATGTTCGGCGAGATCCTGATGGTCCTGTTCCTGTACCTGTACGCGCGCGTAAAAACCAAACGTCGTGCAGGATAAACGCAGTAAAACCAACCCGATACTATCGGGAACAGAATCAAATACAAAGAATATCGGAGAGAGCAAATGCTTTCTCCGACTTTTCTATTCGCCCTGCTGTTTGTTCTCCGCGCCTTCCGTCGCTTTGGTCAGCAACCTGCCGAATCGCAGCGGATGACGATAACAAAGAAACATGGAAAACGCCTGAGACGCATTCGGGCAGATGTCGAATCTTTTCGAGTGGATATGCTTTGCAAATCCCTCGCCGACCTTCTGCGCGCTTGCCTTGAACTCCTTCGGGATCGGCAAGCCGGAAGCAGAGCCGGTATCGGTCAGCGGCGGATGAAACAGATGGACCGTGATCCCATAGCGTTCGTTTTCGATGGCAAGACATTTTGCCAGCGCTTCGATCGCGCCTTTGGACGACGCGTACGGCGAAATGTTCTTAAACCCGGTCACGCCGACGCCCGAGCTTGTAAAGATCAGCCGTCCGCGCTTCGCCTCCCGCATGAACGGCAAAACCGCCTTGGCAAGCCGCAGCGCGCCGTAAAAGTTCACATCCATCACTTTCCGATAGGTCTCTATATCCGTATCCGGTTCGCTTTCGAATGTGCACAGGCAGGCGTTATGGATCGCGACGTCGACGGATCCGAAACGATCATATGCTTCTCGCACACCCTCGAAAACGGACTGCAAATCTCTGGCGTCCGCCTTGAAAACGAGCAGTCGATCCGGAAAGCTTTCCGTCAATGCGGAAATGTGCTCTGTCCGAATATCCAGTACGGCAACCCGGTTTCCGCGTTCCAAAAGACTTTGCGCCATATAATAACCGATCCCGGAATCGGCGCCGACGATCACGATATCAGACATTTTCCTTTCCTCCCAATTGCTTTATGATCGTGTTGATATACGCATGCGCTTCCGTGCGGAACGCATCTTTTCTTTCCTCTGTAAGAGCGCCGTTCAAAAGATGCCTGAAAATGAGCATCGTGATGTTTGCATAATAGTTGCGCCCCATTTGCGCGGCGTCTGCTTCCGGGATCACTCCGACCTTTGCAAGCATCAGAAACGCGGACGTTTCGATTCTGTACGGTTCTGTAAACAGCCACCGTTCATACGCTTCCCGTATCTGCTCGTCATGGAACTGTTCGATCATCATCAGCCGCATCAGCTTGTTGCAGAACGGATCGAACAGGTATTGATCGAAAAAGTACGTATCCATCCAATCGAAAGAGGGAGGTGTCTCACCGGTCATCGATGCGGATCGAAAGACCGCAAGCAGAGCGTTTACGTGATCTTCAAATCGGTTCAGCAGGGAATCGAGAATGTCCCGCTTGTTTTTGAAATGGTAGTAAACGGAGCTTTCCTTGATGCCGACCTCCCTGCAGACGTCCCGGATCGAGACGGCTTCATATCCGGAATCGGCGAACAGCGTAAGCGCCGTATCCATGATTCGTTCCCTTGTGTCCATCGGCTCCTCCAAAACCTAACAAGTGTTAGGTAGAGTATACCTAACACTCGTTAGACTGTCAAGCCGTTTTTATTTGGTTTTCGGACGAAAGATCAGCGCGGCAAACCAGCCGAACAGGATCGCGGCGGAAATACCTGCGGCGGTTGCCGAAAGACCGCCG
>CAMNHT010000062.1 GCA_946539625.1 uncultured Clostridia bacterium
TGTTCACATTCCGTTTACGGTTCGGTGACATTGTTCCTTTATAATCAAGCCACATGACAGGAACGGAGGTGTATCCGAATGAAGCGAGAATGCAAGATCATCGCCGGATTTCTCGGGATCGTTCTGACGCTCGGCTGCGCAACGCAGGCGACGGTCATTGATTCCAGAACGGATACCGAAAAGATACAGATCGTCGGACAGATCGAAACCGCCGCCCCGACGGAAGCGGTGCAAATGACCGCCGTGCCGCAGGCTTCTGCAGCCGTTTCGGAAACGGATGAATCGAACGCCGTCACGCCGCAGCCCATCGTGGTAAGCGATCCCGCGACGCCGGAACCCACCGCGGTCCCGACCGAAGCGCCGACCGAGGAACCGACCGAGGAGCCGACGGCTGCGCCGACGCCGGAGCCGACGGCGACACCCGAGCCGAACCGGAGCGAGGCGGAACAGTTCTGCGACGTTGCAAGGTCGCTTCTGGACACGGAATACAGCCGCGGCGGCACGAAGCCCGAAACCGGATTCGATCCGGGCGGATTCGTGTACTATTGCCTGAACAAGGTCGGCGTCAAGGTCCGGCACAAGACGAGCAAGGGCTATTCCGAGTATGATGTCTGGCAGCGCGTGGATTCGATGGACGATCTCGAACCGGGCGATCTCTGCTTTTTCATGACGCCGGGCAACGACAGCGTGAACTGTGTCGCGATCTATCTCGGCAGCGGGCAGATGATCTATCCGTCCTCGGGCGAAGGCAGGGTCATTACCAACAAGATCACGAGCAAGTACTGGACGGAGGCGTTCGTGTTCGCACGGCGGGTATTCTGAACATGGAACGGCGGATCGACCGGAAAACCTGGAACCGCGACGCGCACGACAGGCTGTTCGCGCGGCTTGAGGTGCCGTTTTACAGCGTGACGTGGCGGCTGGACGTTACCGAAACGGCGGCGTATGCAAAGCGCCGCGGGATTTCGTTCTATTCCGTCATGATCTGGATCACAATGAAAGCGGTAAACGGCGTCGAAGCGTTCCGTTATGAACTGCGCGGCGACGAGGTATACCTTCTCGACCGGCGCAATCCGTCCTATACCTACCAATGGGACGAAGAGCTGTTCGGCATCTGCGGGATCGAATGGATCGACGGCGAGGACCCCGTATCGTTTGCGGCGCGGATGAAGGCGGCGGAAAGCGCGAACCCGTCCCCGATCCCGACCGCCGAAGCGGACGAAGCCGGACACGACGTATATATCTCGTCGCTGCCGTGGATCGACTATACCCACGTTGCACAGGAATTTCCGCTTGACAATACGGACAGCACGCCCCGCGTCATGTGGGGACGCTTTGAAACGGATGAGAAGGGCAGAAAAACGCTTTCCTACACCGTGCAGGTCAATCACCGCCTGATCGACGGGATCCACCTCCATCGGCTGAACGAAGGGCTCAACGGGGCAATTCAAGAACTGGAGGCGCTTTGATGGAACAGAAACAGAACATGAATTGGAAAAAATGGCTGTCGAGAGGCGCGTTCGTTGTCAGCTGCATCGTCGTTGCCGTGCTGCTTTTGTTTGCTGCGGTCTACATGACGCTGCGCGTGCGCCGCGGATGCACGTCGGGAAGCGGAATCACTGCGGAAGCGACGCCGACGCCGGAGCCCACGCCGCTGCCGGACCGCGTCTACTCCGCGGACAAGAATCCGCCCTATGCCCCGCCGCTTGACAAGCTGGACATTTCGCAGGGGCATCTGGACGAGTATTCCGAAGCCTTGTCCGACGTGACGCGCTGGATCGACCTGACGCCCGAGGGTGCGGAGGGCTTTACCGTGATCCGCAGCATCGACCTCGGCTGCTCGTACGTCGTTGAAAACGGCGCATACTACCGTCTCGGCGAGGGCGAGGACGGCAAGGGCGTCGTCGACGTGATGATCACCGATCTCGATCTCGATGACGAGCCGGACCTTCTCTACACCTATCATTTCGGCGCGAACGAGGATACATACAGCAAGGTCGGCTGGTTCCGCTTCATCACGCACACGTCGTCGCTTTCGGCGTTTTCCCAGAAGAACGGCTTTCTGTCGCTCCTCGAGGAGAACGGCAACTATATCCTGTTCCGCGCCGTGCGCGACGCAAACCTCGACACCGGCACGTTCGGGCTGACGCTCACGGAACGCCTCGGCGAGATCACCGAAACGATGGGCCGGATCGAGCTCATCATGGATCCGCAGCCCACGCCGGAAGCAGGTGGGCTGTCGTAAAAGGGTCCGGATGTGTTTCCGGACAGTAGGGACGACCATCGGTCGTCCGTTCCGCTGTGATCACGGACGGGCAATGCCCGTCCCTACAAAACTTCCTGAATGATAACGCAGTGATCAATTCATGCCATGTAGGGGGCGACGTCCTCGACGCCCCGTTTTCCTTGTTTATGCAAAAAGGGTGTTAAGAATCGTCGTTTCTTAACACCCTTTTTCTGTTTACGGTTCCTCGGTTGTTTCCGCGTTCAGCAGCAGGTACGGATTGCGCGGGTCGGGATCGGTCGGGTCCCAGCCGTAGCCGTTTTTGTCGGTATACGGCTCCTCCCAGATGACGGCGGGAGGCTTTTCGGGCGTCGGGCCCTTGTCCTTGATCACGCGTACGGTGACCTTGCCGGTCTCCGAAAAATCATAGATCCACTTCGCGTCCGCAACGGTCAGCCGCACGCATCCGTCCGAGGCGACCGTGCCGAGCTTTTCATATTTGTGCATGTCGCACATGTAATGTCCCTGATCGGCTTTCGACGCCTTGACGTTGATCGGCACCGAATGGAACAGATGATGCGTTTTGAACCGGCTTGCGTAAAACCCGTAGCAGTGCGATTCCTCTGTGGTGCCGAGCTTCTTGTAGGTGTAGCGGTCGGTGATCTTATAGGTTCCCGTCGGCGTATCGTGGTTCTTTCGTCCGGACGAGCAGATCATGACGCGCAGTTCTTCCCAGTCGCCGTCTTTGCCTTCGTAGCCCACAACGCTTTGCGAGCCGATGTACACGACCAGCAGCTTATCGCCGTCCTTTTTGGGCGGCTCCGTCGGCGTATAGGCGGGCACGACGCAGACGGAAAGATCGACGGGAACCGCGTCCTGCGCAACGAAACCGGTTTCATCGCACGGATAGAAGCAGGGCTCCGTTCCGCCTGCGGAGCCGTAGGCGAAGTACGCCCCGTCCGAATTGCGCCGAACAATGCCGGTAAAGCTCGATCCCGTAAAGCCGTTCCGCACGCGCACGGTATCCGGCAGCATGGACGCCGTGAACGGCGCGGGCGTTGCGGTCGGCGCGGGCAGGGAGGGATCGCGCTTCAGATAGGGATTGTCCGGATGCGGATCGGTCGGGTCCCAGCCGAACCCGTTCTCGTCGGTGTACGGCTCCTCCCAGATTACCGCGGGCGCGGCGGGCGGGACGGGACCTTCCCTGTCCGTGATCAGAACCGCAGTCTGATACGGCACGGCGGAGTTATCATAGATCCACTTTGCGTCCGCGACGGTCAGCCGCACGCAGCCGTCCGAAGCGCCGGTGCCGAGCTGTTCGTACTTGTGCATATAGACCATGCGGTGTCCGAGCTCGGGATCGCCGAACGCATCATAGCTGATCGGGATCGAATGGAACAGATATCCGCGATAGAACCGGCAGGCGTACAGCCCGCAGCAATAATTGCCCTCCGTGCCGAGGCGCTTGAAATCGTACGTTTCATAGATACGGTAATCGCCGCGCGGCGTGATGACGCCGGCTCGACCGGTCGAGCAGATCATGACGCGCTCCTCGATCCATTCGTCGTCCTCCGCACGGAACGCGACGACGCTCTGCGTCGGGATATAAACCACGAGCTTCAGAAGTCCGTCCTGATGCGGCTTGTCGGATGGGGTATAGGTCGGTACGGCGCAGACGGTTTCGGTCGGGAGCGTGCCGGGCGCGACCGTTCCCGCTTCATCGCAGGGATAGAAGCACGGGTCCGTTTCGCCCACGGTACCGTAGGCAAAGTACGCGCCGTCCTTTTCGCGGAGCAGCACACCCTCATGTTCGGTTTCGGAAAATCCCCTGCGTGCGCGAAGCGTGTCCGGCAGCGCCAAAGCCGCGAACGGCGCGGGCGTCGGCGTCGGAGTGGGCTCGGGCGTCGGTTCCGGCGTCGGCACTTCGGTGGGTTCCGGCGTCGGGACCGGGGAATCGGTCGGCACGGGTGTGACGAGCGTGATCGCGTCCTCGATTTCCGGCGCTGCGGTCAGTTCGGCGGTGACCGGCTCCGGGTCGGAGACGGGGATTTCCGTGCAGCCCGCAAGCAGCAGCAGCACGAACAGGATGGAAAGGATGCGTTTCATGACGTTAATTTTTGTCAAAGAGACGGTTCGTCTTGCGCTGCGGCTCGCAGGTCAGATTGATGCCGAGCCGACGGTAGACCTCGAGGTCCACGCGCGAAAGCATGACGGTCGAGTGCGCTTCCAGCCCCTTGAGACTGCCGAGCGCTTTCATGGCGCGACCCGCCGTCGGATTCATCGTTGCGCAGATAGAAAGCGCGTACAGAAGCTCGTCGCTGTGCAGACGCGGGTTTTCGCTGCCGAAATGGGTGGTTTTGAGCTCGCGGATCGGCTCCAGAACGATCGGCGCGATGAGGTCGATATCCGGCTGGATGCCGGCAAGCGCTTTCAGCGCGTTCATCAGCGCGCCTGCCGCCGCGCCCATCATGGTGCCGTTCTTGCCGGTGACCATTCTGCCGTCGGGCAGCTCGATCGCCATCGCCGCGCCGCCGGTTTCGTGATCGCGTTCGAGCGCCGCCGCGACGACCGGACGGTCCTTGACGGAGACGCCCGCGCGGGTCATCAGGTATTCCGCCTTGTCGACCTGCTCCCGGTCGATGAGACCGCGCTTGCACGCGCACGCCGCGCTGTAATAGCGGCGGATGATCTCCTGACGGGCGGCGCTGCGCACCGCTTCGTCGTCCGTGATGCAGAAGCCGACCATGTTGACGCCCATGTCCGTCGGCGAATGGTAGGGCGATGTGCCGTAGATGTGCTCGAACATGGCGTTCAGCACCGGGAAGGACTCGACGTCGCGGTTGTAATTCGTCGTCGTCTGTCCGTACGCCTCGAGGTGGAACGGGTCGATGAGGTTTACGTCGTCCAGATCGGTCGTCGCCGCTTCATAGGCGAGGTTGACCGGATGCGATACGGGCAGGTTCCAGATCGGGAACGTCTCGAACTTTGCGTAGCCCGCGCGCACGCCGCGCGCATACTCCTGATAGACCTGCGAAAGGCACACGGCAAGCTTGCCGCTGCCCGGCCCCGGCGCGGTGACGACGACGAGGGGACGCGTCGTTTCCACAAATTGGTTTTTGCCGAAGCCGTCCGGGCTCAGAATGAGACCGGGATTTTGCGGATAGCCCGCGATCGGATAGTGGAGATAGACCTTGACGCCGAGGCGGCGGAGCTTGTCCGCAAACGCGTCGACGGCGGGCTGGTTCGCATAGCGCGTGATGACGACGCCGGAAACGAGAAGTCCCTTCTTCCGGAACGCGTCGGTGAGCCGAAGTACCTCGCGGTCGTAGGCGATGTCGAGGTCGTTGCGGACCTTGTTGTGCTCGATGTCGCCCGCGTGGATCGCAATGATGATCTCGGAGGAATCCTTGAGCTGCTCCAGCATGCGGATCTTGCTGTCCGGCGCAAAGCCCGGCAGCACGCGCGCCGCGTGATAGTCGTCGAACAGCTTGCCGCCGAACTCCAGATACAGCTTGTCACCGAACTTCTGGATGCGCTCCAGAATTTTCTGCGACTGCATGCGAATGTACTTGTCGTTGTCAAACCCGATCTTTGTCATAATCCAAGCCCCTTATCATTCATTTTCGAACGGATCCCAGCCGGTCCGCATCTTTGCGGACAGGATCCGGTATACGCTTTCATTCAGCCGGTCTTTGCCGATCGTGCCGTCTTCGACGGCCTCGGTAAGTCCCTTCAAAATCTCCCGCTGATAGGAGTGGTTCGCGCCGCACAGGATCAGATCCCCGCCGGCAAGGATGAACTGCACCGCGCCGTTTTTGAGCGAGGTCTGTTTTCGAAGCCCTTCCATGCGGAAATCATCGCTCATAACGACGCCCGAAAAGCCCAGCTCGCCCCGCAGGATCTCCGTGATGAACACCTCCGACTGGCTTGCGATGTGCGCGCTGTCGATCTTCGGGTACGAGATGTGCGCGACCATGACGGCGTCCGCCTCTTCTGCGGCTTTTGAAAACGGCACGAGCTCATACTGCAGCAGCTCTTCGAACGTTTTGTTCACGACCGGCGTGCGCTCATGCGAATCCGCGTCGGTCGCCCCGTGCCCCGGAAAATGCTTGACGATCGACAGACATCCGCCGTCGTGCAGCCCTTCGATGCAGGCAAGCCCGATCCGCGCCGCAACGCCGCTTTCGGACGAAATGATCCGCGTTCCCAAAAATGTTTCGCCCGGCTTCTTTGCAACGTCCAGACACGGCGCGAGGTCCACGTTGATCCCGGCGGAAAGAAGCCCCTCCGCAATGGTCTGAAACTGCTCCCGCGCGCGTTCCTCGCTGTCCTTCCTGCCGAGCGTCTGCGCGGCGGAAAGCGTCTTTTTCCAGCGGAACCGCGTGACGCGCCCGCCCTCCACGTCGATGCTGATCAGAAGCGGGATCTCGGACAGGCTTGCGTTTTTCACGCTGTCGGTGAGTTTTTTGCACTGCGAAAAGCCGCCGTCGCTGTTTGTGCGGGAAATGTTCTGTCCGTACAGGATCACGTTGCCGATCCGGTATTCCTGCAGGATCTTTTTGAAGTCGGCGCTGATCTCCTTCGTGCCGGAAAAGCCGAACATGCAAAGCTGCCCGATCTTTTCGGCGTCCGTCATGCCTTCGATATAAGCAAAGAGCCGCTCTTCGGGCGAAGGCGTCGGTTCGGGCGTCGGTGCAGGGGTGTCGCTCTCTGCATCTTCGGGCGGGGCGCCGGGGACGTTGCTCACAACATCTTCGGGCGGGGCACCGGGGACGTCGCCGTCGCTCCCCGCGGGGGTTGTATCCGGCGCAGGGGTCACCTGCCCGATCGGCGCGTCGGGTTCCGCCGCGCAGCCGACGAGAAAAATCGCGATCAGAAGCAAACACCAAAACTTCTTCATATTATCATTATAGCATAGCATTTGCGCTTTTACCAGTAAAACTTCCGTGAATTCATGTCCGCAGGACAATTCACGACGGCTCTGCCGTCAATTCATCCAGATCTGTCATCCTGAGGAACGGATGGTACGCGCGGGTAGCACGCGATCTTCCTCTGTAACGAAGTGGAGAGCGAGGGGATGTTAAGAAAGTCCAAA
>CAMNHT010000063.1 GCA_946539625.1 uncultured Clostridia bacterium
ATCTATTGAAGACCGAATCGGTAAAGGACGCCGCGGCGATCGCCGCCGAGCGCCTATCCTTGCCGAAAAAGCAGGTCTATAAGCGCGCGCTGGAACTGAAAGAATAATCGAACGAACAGAAAAGAGGAGGTTTTCGCCTCCTCTTCGTTTCTTTTGGCTCTTATCCGATCGCGGCGACGACCGCCTTGATCACGTCTTCATTGCGGGTCGTGACCGCGGGGTCCTTCACCGCTTCGCGGAGCGTATCCATGCACTTCGTTCCGAGCAGCTGATTCGTGATGCGCTCGCGCACGCCGGGATAGCGGTCGATCGGTACGACGCCGGTCTCGCCCTCCGTACGCAAAAACAGACAGAACAGCGTTTTGCCGTCCTTTTCGCTCATCAGCGTTCCGACGCTTCCGACCGGCACATCCTTTGCCGCGTCGAACAGTCCGATAAACATCTCGTCCTTCGGCGCCACGGCAAGATCGCCCGCGCTGCCGTTTTTCAGAAACTCGTTGTCGCGGCTTTCGTACAGCGCGGTAAAGTCCGTTTCCGCCTGTGCCTTGAACGCCTCGATCTGTTCGTCGGTCGGGTCCGCCGCGGCAAACAGCCGGATAAAGATCGCATCCTCCGGAACGTACAGCGACGGGAAGGTGCGTCTGCCCTGCAGATAGTAATACAGGTACTGCGAATACATTCCGTCCGTATAACGGTCGATGAACGTCTCCTTCACGATCCGCGCATAGCCTGCCGTAAGCTCCTCGTCCGAAAGCGTGTGCGACGCCTTATAGTCCTCCAGAAGCCGATTATAGAGGATCCCCGCCTTCATGCTGCGGACAAACATTTCGGTATACCGCGCCTCCGTGAAGCCGGTCGCCTCAAAAAACGCCTCGCGCGATGCGTAAGCGCCGCCGTTCTCCGTAAGCTGATCGGAAAGCTTTCCCGCCGCGTCGTCCTCCGCCTGTCTGAGATACGACTGTTCCGCAATGTTGAGCTCGTACCCCGCTTTCGTGCCCGCGTCGATCGCGGCTGCTTCCAAAGCAAGCTCGGTGAGCACGTCCTCTGAAAGCGCCTTTTTCCCCTCCTCCGTGCGCGTATCGTAATACGCGTAGAGGTAGCTGACGTTCGGGTTCGACACATACGACAAATACCTGTCGTAATCGTACAGTTCATGCGTCCGGATCGCGTCGTACCGTTCTTTGAGATGATAGCGGTATACCGCGGCATAGACCGGCTCGGATCCGACCGTCAGCACGACGTCGTCCGCGCCGATCGTTTTCTGTTCCTTTCCGCCGCAGCCGATCAGCAAAAACAGGGCGATCAGCAGCGGGATCCAACGGATTTTACGCATATTCCTTACTTCCAGAGCTCCTCGGGATACTGTCCCTCGTCCTTCATCTTGCGGATCGCCGCCTTCAGGATCGGCAGGTCCGGACGGTTGGTAACGCCGTGCCAGCGCGCGGAGGTCTCCAGCACCTCGATGCTGATCTTGCCCTCCTGCATCAGCGTATCAAGCACGCGCGGCAGCAGGTATTCACACTTCATAGGATTGATCGGCAGATTTGCATCGAGGAACGCCGGGAAGCGGGCTTCGAACTCGTCCAGAACGCTTCTCTGGAGCCCAAACAGGTTCATTGAAACGAGCGTATCGAGCGCAAGCGGGGTGTAGGTCGCGCCGTCGTCCTCGGTGAACGCCGCGGCGCCGTCGCGCTTTTCGATCTTCAGCCGCTCGGTGAGCGTCATAAGCTTGCCATCCGGTCCGATCTCGCAGACGCCGCGCGCCACGGAACCGAAGTCACTTAGCGTGTTGCCGAGCTGATAGCCGACCATGGCGTATTCACTCTCGGTATGCTCTGCGCTTAAAAATGCGTAGATTTTTTTGTACGCGTCCGCGCCGTAGAAGTCGTCGGCGTTCAGCACCGCAAACGGCGCGTCGAGATGGTCCTTTGCGCACAGGATCGCGTGCGCGGTGCCCCACGGCTTGACCCGGCCTTCGGGGATCTCGTAGCCCTCGGGAAGCTTATCGAGCGACTGGAAGGCGTACTCGAGCTGCACGTGCGGACGGATGCGCTTGCCCACGCGCTCCTCAAAGTCCTGCTCCATCTCCTTTTTGATGATGAGGACGACCTTCTCGAAGCCCGCGCGAATCGCGTCAAACACCGAAAAGTCCAGAATAACGTGATCGTGCTCGTCGATCGGCTCGATCTGCTTCGGACCGCCGAAGCGGCTGCCCATGCCCGCTGCCATGATCAAAAGAATCGGTTTTTTCATTGTGGATCTCCCTTCTGAATGTCTTCTGTACTTCATTCGCCGCAAATTGTGACGAGAAATTTTTCCTTGAGCTCGATCGGCTTGTAGCTCGTCTTTGAGTAGCGCAGTCCCGGATCGCCGCCGTCGTCCTCGCGGTTTAAGTATCTCGCTTCGGGGAACTGCCGGACAAACGCCTGCGCCATGGCGGGGTATGCGCCGGATACATCCGGCATCGCCTTTTCGACGTGCTCAAAGAGCATATCATTCTTCATCTCGCCGATCGCCATCGCGATGACCGCGCCGCCCGTCCTCAAAGCAACCGCCGTCTGTCCGAGCGCGTCGCGGTGGATCAGAAGGTCCTTCGCGCCGCTCCACTCGTTTTCCTCGAGCGCGGAAAATTCCGGATGCATCCCGCGGAAACGGTCCAGAAAATCGAGGCATGCCCGCTCGTCCGCTTCGCTCGAAACGATGAACGCTTCGGCGTCCGGATGCTCGCGATAAAAGCGGTTCACGTGGTTCTTCTGCCCGTGATAGGCCTTTCCCGCAAACGTGCGGAAGCTCTCCGCGTCGTAGATATAGTCCGCCCAGTCGCGGATGCTCTCCATCGTCATGCGCGCGCCGTAATGCGACTTCAGAAGCGGAATCAGACAGTCCGGCACGACGCAGTAGCGAAGCGGGATCCCGCGTTCCTTCGCGTCCGCTTCGTTTGCCTTGCATGCCGCTTCAAAATCCCCCGCACCCAAAGGCACGGTATAGCAATCGCCGTATGCGCCGTAGTTTGCGCGGATGCACAGCATGCCCTCGACGATCGCGTAATACGACACGTAGATATCGCGCCACTGATACACAGCGCCGATCGTATTGTCGCAGATGCCGCAGGCAAATATTTCAAAATACGGTGTCAGCGCCGAAATGTTCTCACCTGTAATTCGTTCGTATGCAATCATAAATTCTCCCCTGTTTTTTCAGTATACCATATTTTTTTGATTTGTGAAGCCCGAAACATTGACGCGCGGCAAAAAAGCGTGTAAAATAGCCGGGTATGGAACAGAAAAATCAATTCAAACTGATCGCGTTCGATCTGGACGGAACGATCTGCAATACGCTTTCGGACATTGCGTCCTCCTTAAACCGCGCGCTTGCCGCGCTGGGCTTTCAGACCTACTCGGACGACGGCGTTTCCGGACTGATCGGAAAAAGCATCGTCTGGATGTGTCAGCATGCCGTACCGCAGGACCGTCCGGAAGCCTGGACTGACGTACGCGACGGATTCCTGATCGACTATGCCGAGCATCTGTGCGACACGACCGTGCCGTACCCCGAAATGCCGGAGCTGTTGCATGCGTTAAAAGATCGCGGCATGACGCTTGCGATCGTTACAAATAAGCCCGATCCTCATGCGAAAAAGATGATCCGCACGCTCTTTCCGGAAGACGGGCTGTTTGCCCGCGTGCAGGGACAATGCGCGGATTATCCCGTAAAGCCCGATCCGACCATGCTGGACGTCGTGCGCGAATCGCTTGGCTTTTCCCGCGAGGAAACGCTGTATCTCGGCGACATGGACGTCGACCTGCAATTTGCGAAAAATGCCGGTCTAAAGTGCGTCGGCTGCGGCTGGGGCTATCGCGGCGAAGCATTCCTGAAGGAGGCGGGCGCGGATCACGTGATCTCACATCCGCTGGAGCTTTTGGAGATCATCGACAAGCTGTGATTCCCCTCATCAGCCGCCTTCGGCGGCAGCTTCTCCACCCCAATCGGGGAGAAGCCTCTATCTGGTCAAACACACAAAAGCGGCAGACAATTCGCCTGCCGTTTCGCTTTTGATCGTTCAGTGCGTTCCGCCGCACGCTTCATAGACCGGGTTGAATACATCCTCCGGTATCTGCACGAAATACCATGCCAGCGGCTGATACCCGACAAAGCCCCCCTCGATCAGTCTGAGCCTGACGGTCGTCCCGTCATTCATGGAAAGCGTCAGATGCGCCTGATGGGGCGTATCGTAAACCGTCGTGTAGTCGTTTTCCGGATCGCTCCAATTGCCGTCCGGATCCCACATGTTCAGAAAAGCGCAGGCGTCGAGCTGATCCAAAAACGCTTCCCACACGTCCGCATCGAGATCCGCCGTCTGCACATTTCCGAGCCCGTTGTCCCAGTCGGAATGGGTCTCGTAACGCACCGATTCCGTTTGTTCCCGAAGCTTCAACCGATCGGAAAAGAGGTCCTTGCCGGTCCTCAGCGTGATGCCGTTCAGACAGTCGAAGAACTGGATCCAAACGACCGGCTCCCCGTTTTCGTCTTCAAATCCGCCGCGGATGCAGATGCGAAATCCGTCGTCGTAGCCGTTTACGGTATACACCTCGCCCGAGACGTTCGACGCAAGCTCCGTCGCGTATTCGTCCTGTGTGGACCACTCGTTGATGTTGCCCTTGGCGGTTCCGATACGCTCTCCGACAAGCGTCTCCAGCGGCTTCGCGTCCTCGCCGAAGTATTCCTCCGCCTGCGTATAGATGTGCCCCTTGTAAACCACAAGCGCAATCATGTCGCGTTCAACCGCCCCGTCCGAGGGTTCTTCCAGCTCGACCGCCGGAATGGATACGCCTTCCGGCTGCTCCTGCGCAAGCTTCGCTTCCCCGTTCCGCGCGCTGCGGGCAAGGATCGGAACGGCAACTCCCGCCCCAATGAGCAGGCATGCCGCCGCTGCTGCGATCCACAGGAAGCGGCTGCCGGTTTTCTTTTTCGCCTTCACTGCGGCGTCCGCATTCTCAATCAGTTCCTTGTCAATGCCGCCGACGGCGTCCAACAGTTCATGTTCTTTCATACGGTGTAACCTCCCTTTTCCAGATACGCTTTCAGTTCCGCTCTCATTCGGAACAGCATGGTCTTGACCTTGCTTTGCGAAAAACCGTTCGCCGCGGCGATCTCCGATACCGAATCAAAATACCAGTACCGCCGGACAAAAACCCGCTGTCGATCCTCCGGGCAGGTTTTCAGATATGCGTTAATAAGCCGCCCGAGCTCGCGCGCTTCTGTTTCGGCTTCCACATCCTGCGCCGTCGGAATGCATTCCTGCATTTCCTCTGTCAGTTCACAATAGACCGCGTATCGCTTCTGCCGCTTGTTTCGCTTGCATTCGTTCAGCGCGATGTGTCTTAGGATGCGTCCGACAAACGCAAACAGGTAATCCCTCGGCTCATGCGGCGGGATCCTGTTCCATGTCTCCCGATAGGCGTCGTTCTCGCATTCCTCCGCCGTCTCCCAATCGTTCAGTATGCGATACGCAATGCCCCTGAGCCTTGAACCGTATTTGTCCGCCGTCTCTTTGATCGCGTCTTCGTTTCTGTTGAGATAGAGCTCCACGATCTGACTGTCGTCCATGCTCTGTTCCTCCTTTCCGTCACATGTGCGTCTTCACCCTATACAGCAACGATTTTGCCTTGCAGGTTACATCTTTTTTAATTTTCATCTGTCGTACGCGCGGCAAAGGAAAGCGGCAGACAAATCGTCTGCCGCTTTTCGTTATGTTCTTCAGTTGTTCACAACCAGCAGCATGCCCATAGCGGGAACCGTCACGTCGCCGGACAGCGTCCCGGTCGGATTTGCCGTGATCGTGTCGCCGTTGATCAGCACGCTCCAATCGCCTTCCGGCAGCGTATAGCCGATCTCCGCGTCATGCGGGTTGATGACCGCGATCGCAACGACCGCGCCGTCTGCGGTATAGGTCGCAACGATCGACGCGTCGGAAAGCACCTCGCAATCCACGTCCGCGCCGCGCAGGAAGCTCCACGCCTTGCGGATCTCAATGAGTCCCTTGTACCAGTCGCGCGTATTCACGACGAGGCTGCCGGGCACGAGCGCGTCCCAGTCAAGATTGTTGATCGCGTCGGACGCGTTGTAGCTGTTGCCGTTGCCGCCCTTACTGCGCAGCATTTCCTCACCCGCGAGCATAAACGGCGTGCCCTTAGAGATCATGACGATCGCCGAGCCGAGACGGACCATCGCCGCCTTCTGCTCATCGGTTGCGTCGGGGTTTGCGTTGGAGATCTTGTCCCACAGCGTGCGGTTGTCGTGCGAGGACATATAGTTGATGACCATTGCGTCGTTGACCTTCCACGACTGCGTATTGCCCTTGCCGCCCTCAATGCCGAACGCCACGTTCGTCGCACGCGCCTTCGAGGGATCGCCGCTGATGTAGCCCTGATCCTTCTCGTTGAAGACGCTGCCCTTCAGACCGTCGCGGATCGCGTCGTTGAAGACCGCGACGCCGCCTGCCGCGCCTTCGCTTGCCTTAACCTCGTGGATGTTCGCCTGGATCGCCTGCAGATTCGTTCTGAGCGTGGAGGTGCCGCCGGTCCAGCCCTCGCCGTAAATGATCGCCTTCGGATTGATCGCGTGCAGCGCTTCCTCCACCGCCTGCATCGTTTCGATGTCGTGCAGGCCCATCAGGTCGAAGCGGAAGCCGTCGATGTGGTATTCGGTCGCCCAGTAGCTGACCGAATCCACCATGAACTTCCGGAACATCACGCGGTCGGACGCAGTCTCGTTGCCGCAGCCGCTTCCGTCGGAGTTATCGCCGTTTGCCTTGTAGCGATAGTAGTAATACGGCACGATCTTGTTGAAGTTCGCGTTCTTGTCGAAGGTGTGGTTGTAAACGACGTCCATGACGATCGCAAGCCCGTTATCGTGCAGCGCCTGCACCATCTGCTTGAATTCGTTTACGCGAACCTCGCCGTGATACGGATCGGTGGAATAGCTGCCCTCCGGCGCGTTGTAGTTCTTCGGATCGTAACCCCAGTTGAACTGCGGTTTGTCGCTCGACTCGTCGACTGTTGCGTAGTCGTAGACCGGCTGCAGATGGATATGCGTGACGCCGAGATCCTTCAAATAATCCATGCCGACCGGCTCGCCGGAGGCGTTCTTAAGCCCCGTTTCGGTAAAGGCAAGATACTTGCCCGGGTACTTCGAATCCGCGATGCGATTGCTGAAGTCGCGCACGTGGACCTCCCAGATGATCGCGTCCTGATAGGTTTCGAGATCCTGATAATAAGCGTCCTTTTCCCATCCCTCCGG
>CAMNHT010000064.1 GCA_946539625.1 uncultured Clostridia bacterium
TTACCCGCTATGAGGATGTTCCCGCCGAGCAGGCAAAGAAGATCATCGAGCAGGCAAAGCGCGAGGACGAGGAAGAAGAATAATTCCGAAAGGGAACGGGAGCGCGTTTTGCGCTCCCGATTTTTACACAATGGAGAAACGTTTTTCCTGCAGCAAAGATGCGCTGCGACAAACACGCATCACCTTTTGGGGATATGCAATCAGCATTCCCATCATCATTTTTCTGTTTCTGCTTCCCTATATCAGAGCAGGCGCTTTTGTGCTGACTCCGTTCAGCATCATTTATATCGGGATCATACTGTTTCTGATCTACAGCGCATACCGATCCTTACGCGCCATGCTTTCAACAAAGAATACCTATTGCGTGATTGACGGGGATCGCGTTTACGGCGTCAGCATACCGAATCCGATGAAAGCGCCGGTTCCGTTCGATATCAACAAAAATGAGATCCGCGGAATCGGAAAAACAACGGTTTCCTGCGGAGGAATGCGCACGCAAAACGCGCTGGTCATCAATACGGATCATCAAAAATTTACGGTATTTGCGATCGAGCGCATCAATGAACTGCAGAGCGAATTAAACAAAGAATAAAGAACGGAGCCAATCCTCTGATTGCTTTATACACATGCAAGCCGGTCGTTGTACCGGCTTTTTACGTCAGCGGGTGAAAATGCGCAAAGACGGAACGGGCGGCAGGAAGCGTCATTCCCTTTACGGCTGCCAGTTCCTCGACGCTTGCCGCTTTGATTCGTTCCACCGTAAGGAACGTATCGAAAAGCGCGCGTTTTCGTTTTTCACCGACGCCTTCTATTGTGTCAAGAACGGAATACAGAGCGCTTTTGCTGCGCAGGTTCCGATGATAGGAGATCGCAAACCGGTGCGCTTCGTCGCGAAGACGCTCGATCAGGTGCAGCGGCGCGCTGTTCTTCGGAATCAGGATCGGATCATCCTGGTCCGGAAGGTAGATCAGCTCGTCCGACTCTGCAAGCGCGCAGATCGGGATGTGAGAGAGGTTCAGCGCAGAAAGCACGTCGACGCCGACGGCAAGCTGCGTTTTTCCTCCGTCAAGCACGATCAGATCGGGAAGCTCGCCTTCGGCGGACAACCGGCGTGTCAA
Organism: uncultured Clostridia bacterium; assembly: GCA_946539625.1. The sequence goes on from CAMNHT010000064.1 coordinate 1,119, forward strand.
AACCTCACGCATGGCGATCAGATCGTCTCCGCCGGCCTCGGATCGGATCCGAAAATGCCGATAAGCGGTTTTGTCCGGCTTTCCGTCCCGGAATACAACCATGGAAGCCACCGTATTGGTTCCCATCAGATGCGAGTTATCAAAGCACTCGATGCGCGACGGAATTTCGTCAAGTCCCAGAATGCCGGATAACTCCGTAAGCGCGCCTTCGCCGCGTTCCCATTCGCGCGTCCGGATCTGATCGTTTTTCGCAAGCAGAGCGGTACAGTTCTGCAGGGCCATATCGGTCAGCTGATGCTTGACGCCTCGCTGCGGAACGGTAAGGGACACTTTTCTGCGTTTCTGTTCACAGAGCCATTCTTCTATCACGGGAAGATCCGTACACTCCTGCGCAAGCAGAATCAGGGGAGGGATCTCGATCCCTTCCTGCCCGTAGTATTGCAGCAGAAACGCGTGCAGCCATTCCGCGGGGGAGTCTTCGCCGTCTCCTTCGAGCGGGAATGCGTGCGTGCCGATCACCTTGCCGCCGCGAACAAACAGCGCAAACACCATACGCGCGTCGTTCAGGGAATCGACGGCGAACACGTCGGCAATCAGATCATTCGCGTTGATCGCCGCCTGCTTTTCCCGAAGCGCGATCGTTGCTTTCAGCTTATCGCGAAGCAGCGCCGCGCGTTCGAAATCGAGCGCGTCGGACGCCTCCTGCATTTTCTGCGTCAGATAGGGGATGAGATCGCCGCTTCTGCCGTTCAGAAGGCGCATCGCGTCATGTAAATACGCATGGTACTGCTCGCGCGAAACAGTTCCGCTGCACGGAGCGCAGCACTTGCCGACGTGATGCAGGAGACAGGGGCGCTCTCCGCGCGCCTGCATCTGCGCCATGCTCTTTTTGCAGTGCCGAAGCGGAAACAGATCGTATACCAGACGAAGCTCTTCCTGTACCGACGGACCGACGATATAAGGACCCAGGTAAGCGGCGCCGTCCGGCTTGACACGCCGCACGATTTCGATGCGAGGGAAATCCTGTTTTAGGTCGATCCGAAAATACGGGAAATGCTTGTCGTCCTTCAGCAAAATGTTGTACTTCGGCATGAATTCCTTGATGAGATTGCTCTCAAGGGAAAGCGCTTCCACTTCGCTGTGCACTTCAATTGTTTCGAAATCGGCGATGTGCGAAACCATCGCGCGGACCTTCGGCGAGTGATTTTTAGAGGATTGAAAATACTGCCGGACACGGTTTTTCAGGATCTTCGCCTTTCCGACGTAGATCACCGTGCCGGTATCGTCCAGCATTTTATACACGCCCGGCTTTTCGGGAAGCAGAGCGATCTTATCTTCCAGAATCGTGTTCATTTCCGATCTTCCGTAACGGCATTCGCTTTCAACAGCATCTCGTAAAGGGTCGGAGCGGGGAGTCCCACGACGTTAAAATAATTGCCCTCGACAGAATCGACAAAAACCGAACCAAAGCCCTGTACGCCGTATGAGCCGGCTTTGTCCAACGGCTCGCCGGTCGAAACATACCACCTGATTTCTTTTTCGCTCATCGGGCGGAAGCGAACCTTTGTCGAGACATATCGCACATCTTCATAGCCTGCTTTCAGAACCGCAAGACCGGTATAAACGACGTGCTGCCGTCCCTGCAAACGGGCAAGGGTATGCACGGCGTCCTCCGGCGATCCGGGCTTTCCGAGGACTTCGCCGTCCAGCTCGACGACCGTGTCTGCGCCGATCACACAGGCGTCGGGATGCAGGCGCAAAGCATATGACGCTTTCTGCCGCGCAAGATGCATCACGGTTTCGGAAACGGATGCTCCTTCCGGGATCCGCTCCGGCTCCGTACACACTTCCGACCGAAAAGACAGCCCCATATATCGCATAATGTCGTGACGGCGGGGTGATTGTGACGCAAGGATCAGTTCCATGTTCCCTCCCACAAAAGACCGACGGGGCAGTGATCGCTGCCGTATACGCTGCTGTAGATACGCGCGTCTATGATGCGCTCACGATCCTGTTCGCGCACAAGAAAATAGTCGATGCGCCATCCGGCGTTATGCTGACGCGCACGAAAACGATAGCTCCACCAGGAATAGGCGCCGGTGAGATCGGGATATTTGACGCGGAAAGAGTCGACGAATCCGGCGTCCAGAAGCGTGCCGAACAACGCGCGCTCTTCGTCGGAAAAACCGGCGTTCCCGCGATTCGGTCCCGGATTCTTGAGGTCGATTTCCCGGTGCGCAACGTTGAGGTCGCCGCAATAGATAACAGGACCGTCTTTTGCGAGTTCCGTGAGATACGTCCGGATCACGTTTTCGAAGTCCGTGCGGAAATCCAGACGCTTCAGACCCTCCTGCGCATTCGGCGCATACGCGGTTACGAAGGCAAATCCGGGATAAAAAAGCGTAATCGTTCTGCCTTCGGCGTCGAAACGGTCGTCTCCGATGCCGAAGCGTACGTCCTTTGGCTGCTCCTTTGCAAAGACGGCCGTTCCGGAATAGCCTTTCTTTTGCGCGCTGAAGAACCAGGCGTGATATCCTTCCGGCGTATAGTGCAGCTGTTCCGGCTGCGCCTTGGTTTCCTGCAGCGCGAGAATATCCGGTGATTCCGCACGAAGGAAATCATCGAAGCCCTTTTCCAGACAGGCGCGGAGCCCGTTTACATTCCAACTGATCAGTTTCATAAATCCATTATATATTTAAAAACGAATATTGACAAGTGCAAAGATGAATGTTAGCATATCTGTATCATATGAAACGGAAACATCCATAAATGAGCAAACTTTCAGATGCAGAACGCTATACAAGACAACTCGGCGAGACCGTTCTGTTCCGGGGAGTGCCGGGCGACAGGATCCGTTCGTGGCTGATCGAGGCGGACGTTTCCGTTGCCGAATACAACGCGGGAGAATACCTGTTCCGGAAAAGCGACAGGACGGACAGGATCGGGATTCTGCTGCGCGGCAGCGCGGAGGTGAATCGGGAAAGCAGCGACGGCTCGATGCATATGAGCACCTTAAGACGAAACGATCTGTTCGGCGCCGCTTCGATCTGCGGCGAGGGAGAGTCATTCGTAACGGATATTCGCTGCAGGGAACGAACACGCGTATTGAACATCCCGGAGGCGGAGATGCTGAATCTGCTGTCCGAGAACCGTACGGTGCTGCGAAACTATCTCTGTTATCTGAACGGCAGGATCCGTTTTCTGAACAAGCGCCTGGATGCGTTTTCCAAGAATTCGGTTGCTGCGCGGGTCATGACGTTCTTTGCCGCGGAGGCAAACGGACGCATCTATACCGTAAAGAGTTTTACAAAGCTTTCCGAATCCCTGTGCGTCAGCCGCGCAACGCTGTATCGCGCGCTTGACACACTGGAGGAAGAACATAAAATCCGCAGAAACGGAAAAGAAATAGAACTGATGGAGGAATGTCAATCATGAAAAAAATCGTTGTTATTTGTCTTTCGATGCTGATGCTGCTTTCTGTGTTTGCGTGCGCAAAGACCGAGCAGAACGCCGAACAGCCTTCGACGCCCGCAGAACCCGTACGCGTCGCGGCGCTTGCCGGACCGACCGGTATGGGGCTTGCCTATATGATGCAGGATATGCAGGATCGTTACAGCGTGGAGCTGTTCACCGCACCGGATCAGGTCACGGCGAAGATCGTCAACGGGGAAGTGGACATTGCGGCGGTTCCGATCAACCTTGCGTCCGTCCTGTATCAGAAGACCGAAGGAAAAGTCGATGTGATCGCGATCAATACACTCGGCGTTCTGTACGTGCTGGAAAACGGCGAAACGATCAACAGCATCGCGGATCTTGCCGGAAAAACCATCTGGTCGACGGGCGAAGGCAGCACGCCGGAGTATGTTCTGAATTATTTGCTTGAGGCAAACGGTCTGACCGATTCTGTCAAGGTGGAATTCCTTGCGGACAATGCCGAGCTGATCGCGAAGCTCGCGGACGGCAGCGCAGAGATCGCTCTTCTGCCGGAACCGCACGTTTCGATTGCAACGGCACAGAACGAGAAGGTTCGCGTTGCGTTGAAGGTCAACGATCTGTGGGCGGAGAAAAACGACACGGAGCTTGTTCAGGGCGTTTATATTGTACGGACTGATTATCTTGCGGAGCACAAGGCGCAGGTCGACGCGTTCTTAACGGACGCGGAGACGTCCGCAAAGAAGGTCGTGACCGAAGAAGACGCCGCAGCTGTCGTCGTTAAGCAGGGGATCATCGGCAAAGAACCGATCGCAAAGCGCGCGATCCCGAACTGCAACATCACGCTGATCACCGGCGCGCAGATGAAGGCAAGCGTTTCCGCTATGCTGAAGGTGCTGTTCGACGCGAATCCGAAATCGGTCGGCGGCGCGATGCCGGGCGATGATTTCTATTATGCGGCAGACCCTTCTTAAAATCATAAAGGTCTGCGTACCGATTGCAGTTTATATACTGATCTGGCAGCTGCTGTCGATGCTTGTCGGCAGCAGACTGCTGCTTTTGCCTTCGCCGACGGATACGTTGCGCGCCATGAAGGAGATCGTCGTCTCGGAAACGGGCTGGCGGTCGATCGGAATGACGGTGCTGCGTATCCTTTGCGGCTATTTTTCGGGCTGCGCGGTCGGCGTTGCGCTCGCTGTGCTGACGTCGCATTTTCATGTGCTCGACTGGCTGCTGAAACCGATGCGGTCGCTGATCAAAACGACGCCGATCACTTCTTTTGCGCTGATCCTGCTTGTTTCGGTCGTATCGGGCGTTGTTCCGGTGATTGTCGCAATGATCGTAGTGATCCCGATGATCTGGCAGACGACAGAGGAAGCGATCGGAAACAGAAGCGAGCAGCTTGCGGAAATGGCGAAGATTTACCTGACTCCGTGGAAAAAACTGCGCTATGTATCCCTGCCGCAGATCCTCCCGACCTTTTTTGCGAGCGCATCGACGGCGCTCGGATTTGCGTGGAAAGCGGTGATCACCGCAGAGATCCTTGCACTTCCGAAGCTCGGCATCGGAAGACAAATGCAGTTTCATAAGATCCATATCGAGACCCCCGAACTGTTCGCGTGGACGCTGCTGGTTATTATTCTGTCCGTACTGCTGGAGCACGCGTTCGGATTGTTGCTGAAGAAGGCAGGGCAGAGATATGATTGAAATCAAGGACCTCTCGATCAAGCTCGGCGACAGAGTCGTGTTCGCAAACGATTATATAAACCTTCCGGACGAAGGCATCGTTTTGATCTCCGGCGAGTCCGGAATCGGCAAAACGACGCTGCTGCGCGTTTTGTGCGGGCTTCTGAAACCGGACGGCGGAAGTATCGTCGGCCTTGCAAACAGAAAGATTTCAGTCGTATTTCAGGAACCGCGTCTTTTGGAGCATTTGACCGCACTCGAAAACGTTGCGCTTGTGTCCGACCGAACAACAGCAGAGGCACTTCTTTGTGAACTGAACATGGAAAACGAGCTGCATATCAAAGCCGGAAAGCTGTCCGGCGGTCAGAAGCAGCGTGTTTCGATTGCACGCGCATTTGCGTTTTCGAACGATGTCGTCTTATTGGACGAGCCTTTTACCGGACTTGATGAGCAGAACAAACAAAAAGCGGCACGATTGATCCGCACCGCCCGCCTTGCCGTTGTCGTTTCACATGACGCGGCAGACGCGGAATTGCTTTCCGTCGACGAAAAAATACAGCTTTGACTTGCACTTTTTTTGCATATATGTTATGATAACATATCACTATTATGCGGAGGAGTGCATATGGGTATTGTCGTTCGGGATAAGAAGTTCCCCTCATCGACCGGGATTTGTGACGTTCGTTATCGGATCTGGGCGCCGGATGATCCGCGCGCATGCGTTCAGATCATTCACGGCATGGCGGAACATATCGAACGGTATCATGAGTTTGCCATGTTCCTGGCCGAGAACGGATTTCTCGTATTCGGAATGGATCTTCCCGGTCACGGCAAGTCGATCGGCAAGGATCAGCCGAAAGGATATTTCGGCGATAAGGACGGCTGGGACAATCTGATCAAAGACAATAAAACCATGCATGACGCAGTCATGAAGGATCATCCTTCCCTTGCGTGCATTCTCTTCGGTCATTCGATGGGCAGCTTCCTTGCGAGAACGTATGCCGGTCGGATGGGCGTTGATTTTGATGCGTTCATTT
>CAMNHT010000065.1 GCA_946539625.1 uncultured Clostridia bacterium
ATGAGCAGATCGCCGCGCTGTTTCTGAAGACCGCGGACAACGAGAAGGAACACGCCAAGATGTGGTTTAAGGAGCTCGGCGGCATCGGCACGACCGCCGAAAACCTGAAGGCCGCCGCCGACGGTGAAAACTACGAGTGGACGGACATGTACGAGGGCTTTGCGAAGACCGCCGAAGAGGAAGGCTTTGCGGAGCTTGCCGAAAAGTTCCGCCTGGTCGCCGCGATCGAAAAGCACCATGAGGAGCGCTACCGCGCGCTTTTGAAGAACGTCGAGACCGCAGCCGTCTTTGAAAAGAGCGAGGTCAAGGTCTGGGAATGCCGCAACTGCGGGCACATTGTGATCGGCGAAAAAGCGCCGGAAATCTGCCCCACCTGCGCCCACCCGCAGGCATATTTCGAGGTCAACTGCGAAAATTATTAAACCGTTTCATTACCACGTACGGAGGGAATATCCCCTCCGTTTTTTCTTTACAAGTCAACAACCGGCGTGATAAAATATATATATGACACAGGATGAAAGAAGAGTGTATCTGATCCGGGCGCTGCTCGAGGAGCAGGGATACCGGAACGCGATCCCGCAGGACGTTTTTGAACAGAAACGGCTTTTACGGGCGCTGTTCAACGTGCGCCCGCCGATGGCGGCAAGCGAGGAATTCCTTCAAGTACAGGACGCGTATCTCAAAGAAGCGATCCGCGAAAAGGGCGTGACAACGCTTGCGGAGCTCTCCCCCGTCCGTCCGCACCAATACCTTTGGCGCGGGGATATCACGACACTCGAAGTCGACGCGATCGTAAACGCCGCAAATTCCGCGCTTCTCGGCTGTTTTTCGCCGAATCACGGCTGCATCGACAACGCGATCCACACCTTTGCGGGCGTGCAGCTTCGCCTTGCATGCCATGAGATCATGCGGACGCAGGGACACGAGGAGCCGACGGGTACGGCAAAGATCACGCCGGGGTTCAATCTCCCCGCAAAGTACGTGCTGCATACCGTGGGACCCATCGTGTCCGGCAGGCTCACAGAAAAGCATTGCGAACAACTTGCTTCGTGCTATGAAAGCTGTCTGAAGCTTGCGGCGGAAAACAGCCTGAAAAGCGTTGCGTTCTGCTGCATCTCGACCGGTGTGTTCGGCTTTCCGCAACGGGAAGCGGCAGAGATCGCGGTCGATACCGTCACGGCGTTTCAAAAGGGCCACCCGATCGACGTCGTGTTCAACGTATTCAAGGAAGCGGACCTGCGGCTTTATCAGGCGCTTCTGTAATCACCCGAAAGGATTTTTTTCATGCAGTATACAGAGATCACGCCGGAGCTGGCCCTTCGGCTGAAACAGGCGATCAACGACGCCGACGCGGTGCTCATCGGCGCGGGCGCGGGGCTTTCCACCGCCGCGGGGTTCCTCTATTCCGGCGAGCGGTTTGAGAAATACTTCTCCGACTTCATTCAGAAATATCATTTCCGCGATATGTACACCGGCGGGTTCTATCCGTTTCGCACGCCGGAGGAGCTTTGGGCGTACTGGAGCCGGTACATCTTCATCAATCGCTATATGGACCCGCCGAAGCCGGTATATAAGGCGCTTTTGGCGCTTGTCAAAGACAAGGATTATTTCGTGTTGACCACGAATGTCGACCACTGCTTCCAAAAGGCGGGCATCGACAAGGCACGGCTCTTCTACACGCAGGGCGATTACGGGCTCTGGCAATGCTCCGTGCCGTGCCACCGCCGCACCTACGACAACGAGGAGACGGTGCTGAAGATGGTGGAAGAACAGAAGGACATGCGCGTGCCCTCGGAGCTTGTGCCGCGCTGTCCGAAATGCGGCGAGCCGATGGCGATGAATCTCCGAAGCGACGATACGTTCGTCGAGGACCTCGGCTGGAACGAGGCGGCGTCGCGCTACGTGAACTTCGTGCAGTCGCACGAAGGTAAAAAGCTTCTGCTCCTTGAGCTCGGCGTAGGTTCCAACACGCCCGGCATCATCAAATACCCGTTCTGGCGGCTCACCGCGCAGAACAAAAACGCGACCTACGTCTGCATCAATTTCGGCGAGGCGGAGTGCCCGAAGCAAATCGAGGACCGCGCGATTCTTGTCAACGCGGACATTGCGGACGTGATCGAGGCACTGCGGTAAGCAACCCTCCCGTCTGCCTGCGGCATCCACCCGATCCCGAAATACCGTAGGGACGTGCATTGCACGTCCGCCATAGCAGCGGGACAGACGACTGATGGTCATTCCAACGTCCTTCGGCTCCTTATTTCGGTCACAGCTCATCTCGCGTCTTGCCTCCCTTGTGTAAAGGGAGGTGTCACGAAGCAGCTTTGCTGCAAGTGACGGAGGGATTGTCCGCACAGCGGGCGCTCGGATCGCTGCCCCGTTACACAGGGAGGGCAAGAGAGGTGCGCAAGCGACCTGCCCGCATGGACGTGATCGAAGCGATGCGGTGAACTACCCTCCCACCGCTCCACGGTCCCCCTCCCTGACAAGGGAGGGTCGAAACGGTAATCAATCCGCGGTTCCTTCTGATAAGGAAGGAGCGGCAAGATGATTTTCGGGAGGTCGGTGTCGACCTCCCCTACGATTGTACCATGCGAAAAGGACCGCAGGCGCGGTCCTTTCATGTTTTTGGGCGGATCAATCGGCGAAAAAGATGTTGTCAAAGTACTCGTACTGCATCACGCCGTCGATCAGACAGCCGGCAAGATCCGGATCATTCGGATCCGCTTCCCGCACCGCGACCAGCGCGGTCGTTCCGTCCTCCGTCCTGATCTCCGCAAGCGCCCCGGATTCATGCCAGCGCGTCATATAAATATACGAGCCCGCCGGGATCACCGCGTCCGCGCCGTCGATCGTACAGGGCAGATCGCGCACGACGTGCAGCAGCTTTCCCCATTCGATGAGATGCGCGCGATCGGACAGGATCTCGTCCGCGGTCGGGATTACTTCACAGTCGTACCATTCGGAGTCCGGGGTCAGATCCTCGCCGTGATAGGTGCGTTCACCCGTTTTGGTCCCCAGAATATCGGTCTGCGTCGAAGAACCGCGCACGGTATCGCCGTCGCAGCTGCAATACGCAAAGATGACCGGTCCGCGGACGAAGCGCCCGTTTTCCATGTGCAGCTCGGCGGTCTCATAGTCATCCGAACCGGTATTGTAGACCACGAGAAGATTCAGCCGTGCCGAGGCGGGGTCGAGGTCAAGCAGGATCACCTGCTCCAATCCGGCAACAACGTCAACGTCGATCGATTCATCCCCGACGGAGATCGCAACATACTGTCCATGTCTCTGATAGGCGATTTCTTCCTCCGTCCCGTCGCCGTCGAAATCGCAGACGAACAGGACGCCTTTTTCCGGCGCTTCGCGGTATCCGTTTTCCTCATCGTATTCCCAAGCCCGGAACGTGGACGGAATCGCGCTCGATTCCTGCATCGGCGGTTCTTCAGCGGATTCGGGCGTCGGCTGCTCTGCGGTCTCGCCGATCACGACACGCACGACGCACTCATAGCCGGAGGTGCTGTCCGTTTCGCGGCGCGAGACGCGCTGTGAGACGTAATATGTGCCGGGATCAAGCGTGCAGACGGTCGAAATATCGGCGCCGAACGCAACCGTGTTGAACGCTTCGTCGTAGATACTGATCCCCGGCTCAAGGTTCACGCCGTCCGCCGCCTTTATCGTCAGTTCTGCAGGGTTAAAGATCGTTGGGATCTTGTCTTTGATTTCCTCGATCTGAAAAAGGAAGCTCATGCCGTCCGCGGCAAGGCCGTTGTCCTGATCCGACCAAACCCAATTTGCAAACGGAGCATAATTCAGGCAGCCATCGAAAAACTTGCAGAATTCCGCGTCCGGATCGCCGAACTCCTCCGGCTCGAACCGCCGCCATTCATTGCCGTACAATACGAACAGTCCATCCGCCGTCAGGGCATAAGGCGTGCCGACCTCGCCGAAATTCGCCTGTCCGTCCTCTGTCGGCCATTCGGAAAGCGACACGACGGAGGAAACGTATTCGATCACGCTTTCGTCCGGCTCACCCGCTGTTTCCGAATCGGTGATGACATATATCTCGCCATTCACACAGATCGCGGGAACGAGCGTATTCGGCGTCTCGGGTTCGAGCGTCGGAAACGCTTCGAGCTCTGCATCGAGCGTGCGGTCGAGCTGCATAGCTAAAAGATCGGCTTCGTTGAGCGGGTTCCCGTCGCGGTCGAACACACGCTGCTCGTCGGAAAGGAGAACGCCGCTGTTGTTCTTGAATTCGCATCCCGCAACGACCGGTCCTTTGGCCGTGTAGCTGTAGAATCCGTAATCGAGCACCTCGTTATCGTGTACGCTTGTGCCCAGGATCAGGACGTCGCCCATACCGTTTTTGACGTCGTCGCCGTACAGATTGAAGAGAACGTCCGTGCGGTTTTCATACACGTCGCACCCGGTGATCCGCAGGTCTTTGCTGTCGTAGATGTAGACAATGCTGAACGCGTTATCGCGATAACCGCAGTTGCGCAGTGTACAGCCGGTCATCAGCGTGTTGCGGCAGTGAGCGAACGAAACGCCGCCGCTGCTGCATTCATGGATGTCGGATCCGGTCACGGTGAGATTGTCGCAGTCGACCGCGCTGACGCCCCATGTGCCGCAGCCGTACAGTGAGCAGTTTTCGACCCACGCGTCCGCGCACGCAACCAGACGGATGACCTCGCCTTCGCACGGATCGGCCATGACGGTATGTCCTGCCGTAAAGCCGGACAGCACCAGCCCGGAGCAGTTCTGTGCGGAGAGGACCGCCGCCGTACGCGGGACCGTCACGATCTCCGCGTCTCTCGATCCGGTGATGCAGCAGTTTTCGAGGTCCTTTAAGCACAGCTCAAAGCTGTTCTCCTCCGGCTCGCGGAACCAGTTGTCCGACCGGTCTTCCCACGTATAGTATTCTTTGCCTTCCGTGCCGTAATCCGACGCCTCGGTCAGGTTGTACGTGCCGTCCGCAAGGACGATCCTTGTGTCCGGCGCGAGCGCGGCAAGCAGTTCGTCGACGGTCGACACATAAACGGTATTTGTCATGTTGACAGGCGCCGTCGGCTGTATCTCGATCTGTTCTGCCGGAGACGTCCTGTTGAGGCGCGAGCGGACGCCGATCACCGTGCCGATCGCAGCGATGCAGATCACGAAAATCGCCGCAATGCCGACGATATCTAAAACGCCGCGTTTGGCGCCGCGTTTGCGTTCCTTTCCGATTTCGGTCTTCCACGTGCGGGCAGGCGTTTCCTTCTGCTCTTCCTTCTCAACAACGCGCTTAAGCGTCCGTTCCACCGCATCGTCGAACGACGCGGGACGCTGCGGGATCGTGTCGGAAACACGGATATCTTTCTTTTCCATTCAGTTTACCTCCAAATACGAGCGAAGCGTTTCCTTTGCGCGGGAGATCCGCGACTTGACCGTACCGACGGGAACATTCAAAACGGCTGCGATCTCCTCCATGGAATAGCCCTCCTCCTGAAGATACAGCACGTTTCGCTGCTCCTCCTTGAGCCGCATCAAAGCGGTGCGAAGATCGAGCGAACGGTCCGTATCCGGAAACGGCTCGGGCGTCTCCGGGATCTCGTCTGTCTCAAAGACTTTGCGGCGCTCGCGCAGAATGGTATACGCCTCGTTTCGTAAAATGCGCAGGAACCATGCGCGGAAGCTGCCCCGCTTCAATAAGGCATTGCGATGCTCGTAGGCTTTTACGATCGCCGCACTCATCGCATCCTCACAGTCGGACGTGTTCTTCAGGATCAGGTACGCCACGCCGAACGCGGTTTGTTTGACGCTTCTGATCTCCTCAACGAACACGTCGTCTGAAATCATTGCCATCGGTTTCTCTCCCAACTCTCTTCTCTGAATGATCATTCACATAACGTTAGACGCGCGAAGGAGGTAAAAAGTTCCATGCATCATAAAAATGTCATTCTGAGCCGCAGGCGAAGAATCTAAAAGATCCTTCGCCGCAATACCGCGACTCAGGATGACATGTTTTGGGTCAGTATGCGTTCAACAGATCGAACGCTTATACGTTTCTGCCGCAGCAGTTTTTGTATTTCTTGCCGCTGCCGCACGGGCACGGATCGTTTCTGCCGATCTTCGCGGACCGCTTCAGAACCTTCGGCTTGTCGCCGTCGGGCGACGGCGTGTCGACCGGCTTTGCGACCTGCTTGCGCTCGATCGGCGCGCGCCGCACCTGCACGTGCATGAGGTTTCGCACCGCTTCCTCGCGGATGCGCTCGATCATCGCGTCAAAGAGGTCCGCGCCTTCATTCGCATAGGCGTTCGCCGGGTCGGTCTGCGCATACGCGCGAAGTCCGATGCCCTGCTTGAGCTCGTCCATGGCGTCGATCTGATCCATCCAGTTGGTGTCGACCGCGCGCAAAAGCACGATGCGCTCGACCTCGCGGATGTCGATATGCTGTTCCGAAAGCGCTTCTTCCTTTTTCGCGCGCGCCCGTTCGGCAAAGGTCATGCAGCAGTCGCAAAGATCGCTGCGGCGTTTCAGAGACGCGCTGTGCAAAAGTCCCGTTGCGTCGGCGCCGCAGAGATCGCTCATCTCCTTTTCGATCGCGGAGATATCCCACTCCTCGGGCTTTGAATGCTCGCTGGCATACGCATTGACGATGCTTTCGACCGTCTCGCGGATCATGCTTGTGAACTGATCTTTGAGGTCCTCGCCCATCAGCACCTTACGGCGCTCGCTGTAGATGACCTCGCGCTGCTTGTTCATGACATCATCGTAGCGCAGCACGTTTTTACGCATATCGAAGTTCGACGCCTCGACGCGCTTCTGCGCGTTTTCGATCTGCTTTGTGATAAAACCGTTCTCGATCGGGTACGCGTCGTCAGGCGAAAGCCGCGTCATCATGCCTTCCATGCGGTCCATGCCGAAGCGCCGCATGAGCTCGTCCTTTAACGACACGTAAAAGCGCGTGCTGCCGGGGTCGCCCTGACGGCCTGCGCGGCCGCGAAGCTGATTGTCGATCCGTCGGCTTTCGTGCCGTTCCGTGCCGATGATATGAAGCCCGCCGAGCTTCACGACTTCCTCGTGCTCGCGGTCGGTCTCTTTCTTGAATTCCGCGTAAAGCTTCGCGTACTGCTCGCGCGCGGCAAGGATGACCTCGTCCTCGGTTTCGGCATGTCCGGTCGCCTCGTCGATGAGCTCCTCCTCCATGCCTTCCTGCCGCA
>CAMNHT010000066.1 GCA_946539625.1 uncultured Clostridia bacterium
TTTAACAGCCCCATTTATCATATTTGTTTATCTTCGCAGACGGATGCTTTTTCCTGCAGCAGCTTTTCTGCGGCTTCTTCCGCAAGGATCAGGGATTCGCCGTATCGCGCATCGTCGCGGGAATCGTACTCATTGCCGAGCATGACCCACTCACAATACTCGAAGAAGAAAAAAGATTCAAGCGTGCGGCGGTACTCCGCATAGGAAATACCGTGCTTTTTCAAAAGGTTCTCGTAATAGTATTCGACCGCAAAGTCGCGATCCGCGTGTGAAAGATACAAATATGCGTCGTCGCACTCGCGCCCGTGCGCAAGAAGCCGGGCAAGCGACGTCGGGTAGGGCAGCATGCCGCCGTACTCCCAGTCGATCAGCACCGCGCGTTCCCCGATCAGCAGATTGAACGGCAGCAGGTCGTCGTGACAGAGCGTGCGAGGCGTTTTTGCATATTGCTCCCGAAACGCTGTAAACGCAGCGTCGAGCAGCGCTGAGCCGAGAAACTTTCTGCGGTGTTCGATACTTTTTTGCGCTATGTCATACGCGTTTGCGACGCCGTACAGATCCGCACGTTCCCAGTATTCATCCTGCATCGAAATCAGCGCGTCAAGTGCCTTTATCAGCTTTTCACGATCACAGCGTCGAAGGTCTTCGCCCGGGCAGTATTCTGTCAGAAAATATGTGTCGCCGTCGGATTCGCATGAGCCGAGAAACGCCGGAACGTATGGCTTTTTTTCACAGAAAAACGTGCGGTAGATCGCGATCTCATTGCCCTTCGAGCGCTTCAGAACGACCTTCTGTGCGCCTGTGTCAACGAGCCAGACAGCATATTCCGCACCGTCCTCTTCACAAAGAAACGGCGAGATCTGCTCCGCACGGATTCCCGGATAACCAAGCCGGTCCAGAATGCAGATGAGGTCGGTCGGCGTCGGATTGTGCTTCTCTCCCATGCTGTTATCTCCTCAGCTCCCAGAACGCAACAGCGCTTGCCGCGGCGACGTTTAAGGAATCCACGCCGTGCGCCATCGGGATCTTTACCGCAAAATCGCAGGCGGCGATCGTCTCTTTGCTGAGTCCGTCGCCCTCCGTGCCGAGCACGACCGCAAGCTTTTCGCATGCTTTGAGACGCGGATCGTCCATCGAAAGCGAATCGTCGACCAGCGCCATCGCGGCGGTATTGAAGCCGCGGTCACGCAAAAGCGCAAGACCATCCTGCGGCAGCACCGTCCACGGCACCTGAAAGATCGTACCCATCGAAACCCGTACCGCGCGCCGGTTCAAAGGGTCGCAGCAGGTCGGGGAAAAGAGCACCGCATCCAGATCTAACGCGGCGGCGCTTCGTACGATCGCGCCGAGGTTCGATGCATCCACGATCCCGTCAAGCACCGCGACGCGCTTCGCGCCGTCAAGTACCGCATCCAAAGCGGGCAGGGGTTTTCTTTTCATGGCGGAGAGCACGCCGCGGGTGAGCGCGTAACCCGTCAGCGATTGCAGCATTTCCCGGCTGCCGGTATAGACCGGCGCGTCCGGACAGCGCAGAAGCAGGTCCTTTGCGTCGCCTTCGATGTGCTTTTCTTCCATGAGAAAGGACACGGGTTCAAAGCCCGCGTCCAGCGCAAGGCGTATCACCTTCGGACTTTCCGCGATAAACACGCCCTTTTCAGGCTCGAGACGGTTTCGGATCTGCGCTTCCGTGAGCCGCGCGTACACGTCGAGCGCAGGATCTTCGATCGAATGCAGAGTGATCACGTTTGTCATCGTTCAAAAAATGCCCCGCCGGGGTCGGCAGGGCGGTTTGATTTGTCTCAGTTTGCTTTGCTTTCGAGGTAGTCGTTGAGATCCCGGCAGAGCGCGTCGGCGTCGATGCCGTGAACGGCGCAGGCCTCTTCGAGATTCTCAAAGTGCGACATCGCGCAGCCGAGACAATGCATGCCGGATGCGATCAGAATGCCTGCGAGGTCTTCGTCGACCTCGATGATCTTACGGATGTTCATATCTTTCGTGATGGTCATGGCTTTTTCTCCTTTGTTTGTTCGGTGGGATCAGTATAACAATATTTTCCCCGTTTTTCAACAGCGGATTGTGATATTTTCGTGACGCTTACGATTTTCGCAGGATCATGAACCCGTTTGCGGGCACGGTGAGCGTCAGCGAACTGCGCGCCGTGAAGACCTCGCCGTCCTTTGAAACGTACGTACCGGACAGATCGAGCGGCGCGTCCGCGTCCGGTCCTTCGCGGAACAGCCCCGGGAAGAGCACAGTGCGGACTGCGGCGTCGGAAGCGTTCGCAAGCAGGATCAGCGTTTCCTGTTCGCTTTGGCGGATCACGGCGACCGTCTGCTTGCCGACGGCGGCAATGCGCGTGCTGCCGTTTTTGATCGCATCGCTTCCGTTATGCAGCTTCATCAGCGACCGGACCTGTTCGGTCAGCGCGTTTTTTTCGCGTCCCCACGGGAACGTGCCGCGATTTAATGGGTCGGACATGCCGGTCATGCCGGCCTCGTCGCCGTAATAGATGCACGGCACGCCGGGCAGCACCGCCATCAGCGCGTAGCCGAGAATCAGCCGCTTTGACGCGTGCGCAAGCGTCGCCGCGTCCGGGTGATGCGCAAGCTGCTGCTTGCGCGTAAGCGTTCTCGCATCCGGAATGCCGGTCAAAGCCGTGCGAACACGCTCGGTGTCATGCGAACCCAATAGGTTCAGGCAAGCGTCCATAAACGGCTTCGGATAGTCCTCTAAAAGCCGGTTCTGCGTTTCGGCAAACCAGTACGCGTCCCTGCGTCCGTTTAAGAATTCGATCGCGGGTTCGCGGAACTGATAGTTCATCGGGGCGTCAAGCTCGTCGCCGTTGACGTAGCCGCGGCGGCCCTCCGGACCGTATTTCGTTGCGCAGTTGTCCCAGACCTCGCCGATGAGAACCGCGTCGGGATCGAAGCTTTTGATCGAGCGGCGAACGCCGCGAATGAACGAATCGGGCAGCTCGTCCGCAACGTCCAACCGCCAGCCGGATGCGCCGAGCGACAGCCATTTTTTGAGCACGCCGTTTTCGCCCTGAATGAATTCCGTATAGCTCGGTTCGGTCTCCTCAACGTCGGGCAGCGTTTCGAAGTTCCACCAGCATTCGTAGGTCGTCGGATAGTCGTAGAACCGGTACCAGGGGTAGTAGGGAGAGTCTTTGCTTTCACACGCGCCGTGCGTTCCGTAGCGCCCGTAGCGGTCGAAATAGATCGAATCGTCGCCGGTGTGGGAAAAGACGCCGTCGAGCACGATGCGAATGCCGTGCGCTCTTGCCGCTTCACAAAGCGTCTTGAAATCCTCCTCCGTGCCGAGCAGCGGGTCGATCGAACGGTAATCTGCCGTGTTGTAGCGGTGGTTTGAGTGCGCGGCAAAGATCGGGTTCAGATAGATGCATGTGACGCCGAGAGAGGCGATGTACGGAAGCTTTTCCGTGATGCCATTGAGATCCCCGCCGAAATAGTCGTCCGGGGCGTATTCCTTTGCACCGCCGTGCGGCTGATAGTACGGCGTTTCGTCCCAGCTCGCATGCGTGAAGATCGGGCGTCCCGCGGCGCGGTAGTTCGCTGCCGCACGCAAAAACCGCTCACGGTCGGAGCAGAAGAAGCGGTCCGGAAAGATCTGATAAACGACGGCGCGGCGGAACCATTCCGGCGTTTCAAACGCGCCGTCGTAGACGGTCAGCCCGTAGGTTTTCGGCGTATCGGAAAAGGACGCTTCGCCGCTTTCGGCGCCGAAGTATCTGCCGTCTATGCGGAAGCCGTAGCCCATGCGGCACGGTGTTTTCGGCACGGTGAACGACGCACGGTACGATACGCCGTCCCAATACATCGGGATCGAAACGGGCCCTTCCGGCGGATATACCAACAGCTCGACCATGGCGCTCGGCGCGCCGTCGACTCGGAATGAAACGGTTTCGTTGGTTCTGACTGCCCCGAACGGGGTCTTGTAATGCGGATCACGCGAATGATAATACCAGTTCATACGCTCATTATACGCTTTCCCTGCGCGGTTTGCAAGGTTCTTTGTCGACAGGTAAGCTTTGACGAACGGCGCGGAATGTGATATACTGACATTGAAACCGAAGCGGACGCCGCGCAGCGTGAGAATGCGGCAATAATTGTAAAAAAACCGCAAAAATCACATGTTCGCAACACGCGTGTTACATTTTGTCCGCATTTGAATGTTACAATGATTTCCAGAACAGGGAATCGGAGGATGGGAATATGATAAAGATCCTGATCGTGGATGACGAAGAACCGATCGCAAACCTGATCCGCATGAATCTGACGCGGCAGGGTTACGTGTGCACCTGCGCCTATGACGGACAGCAGGCGGCCGACCTTCTGGAACAGAATCAGTTTGACCTCGTTCTTTTGGACATCATGCTGCCGAAATTCGACGGTTATGATCTGCTCGCCTTTATCCGGCCGATGGGGATCCCGGTGATTTTCCTGACGGCAAAGAGCGATTTGAACGACCGCGTGAAAGGTCTGAAGCTCGGCGCGGAGGACTACATCGTAAAACCGTTCGAGATCGTGGAGCTTCTGGCTCGCATCGAGGTGGTCCTGCGCCGCTACAACAAGAGCCAGGGCATGATCCAGTGCCTGGACCTTCTGATCGACCTTGACGCGCGCGACGTCTATCAGGACGGCAAGCGCGTTGAGCTGACGCGCAAGGAATTTGACCTTTTGGTTCTGTTCGTACAAAACCCCAACACCGCGCTGTTCCGCGAAACGCTGTTCGAGCGCGTGTGGGAAACGGACTACATCGGTGAGACGCGCACGCTGGACAGCCATGTACAGCGCCTTCGCAGAAAATTAGGCTGGCAGGACCGCATCAAGACGGTCCATAAGATCGGCTATCGACTGGACATTCCAGAGGAGACATGAGATTTGCACTGAAAATCTGCATATGCACCGTACTGATCGTAGCGCTGTTGTTCGGCGTGGCAGGACAGATCCTGATCGCGCAGAGCTTTGAAACAGCGCTTCGTTTTCGCGTGCAGGCGGCAGTTGCGGATTATTCGGCGCTTGCTTCCGCCATGGAAGCGGAGCTTTACGGCATCTATCTCTACTACAATACAGCCTCGCCGGATATGTACGCAGAAATCTTAAAACGCGCGGGCTCGAATCAGGGCGTGGAATCACCCTGCGCGCTCTATGATACGGACGCGCATCTTCTCACCGCAGCAACCGATGATTTTCCGGAAACGCTCCCGTTTTCGGAGCTGCGCGTCCGGCGCTTTGCGTACCGCCTTCTGAAGGACGGCGAGCGTACGGTACTGGACACGGCGGGCTGCGTGTCGATCGGCGGGCAGAACTACTTTCTTTCCGTGCGGTACGACGCGACCGACCTTATGCGGCTGCGCGCAGAGCAGATCCGTTCGGTCACGATCCTGCATATTATCACCGTTGCGGTCTCGATCGCGGCGATGCTGCTGATCTCCTACTTCACCACAAAACCGCTTCGGCGCCTGCAGCGTTTTACGCAGGTCATCGGCGGCGGAAACTATACGCGCCGCGCGCGCGTCACCACACTCGACGAGATCGGAGACCTCACCGTCGCGTTCAACGACATGACCGGCTCGATCGAGCAGAAGGTCGATGCGCTCGAACAGAACGCCAAACAGCAGAAGGACTTTGTCGCGAACTTCTCGCATGAGCTCAAGACCCCGATGACGTCGATCATCGGATATGCCGACATGCTTCGAAGCACCGAGCTCGACGAGGAGGACGCCTTCATGGCGGCAAACTTCATCTTCACCGAAGGTAAGCGGCTCGAAGCGATGTCATTAAAGCTCATGGACCTCATCGTGCTCGACAAAAACGAGTTCAAGCTGATCCGCGGCTACGCGCGGCGCGCGCTCGGGCACGTCGTGGCGGTCGTCACGCCGATGCTCGAAAAGGCGGAGCTGACCTTCAACTATGACATCGAACAGCAGATCATTATGTACGAAAAGGACCTGCTTTTAACGCTTGTACAGAACCTGATCGACAACGCGCGAAAAGCCAGCTCGCCCGGCAAAACGATCACACTCTCCGGACGCCGCGAGAACGGACGCTACAAGATCTCCGTGCGCGACGAGGGCATCGGCATCCCGGAGGAGGAGATCTCCCGCATCACCGAAGCGTTCTTCATGGTCGACAAATCCCGCGCGCGCGCACAGCACGGCGCGGGGCTCGGACTTGCCGTCGGCAACAGGATCGCCAAGCTTCACGGCAGCACGCTGCACTTTGAAAGCAAGGTGGGCGAGGGCACGCTCGTCTGGTTCGACGTGCCGCTCTATCAGCGCGGAAAGGGGGACGGGGACGAATGAAAAAACTTCGTTTGTTTGCAAACCGCGACCGTGAAACGCGGACGCGCATCGCCTATATCGCGCTCACAGCCGGCACCGTTCTCGTCGCGTTTCTGCTCGTTCTTTTGAACCGCGGGATCTTCGCGCTGTCCGAAAAAGCGCTGTACGACGATCCGGAATACGAGGCTGTCAGCATCATCAGCGCAAACGGCATTGGCGCGCCGCTGTCGTTCCATACGCGTATTTCACTGTTTTTGCAGTGCGAGCGGCAGGGCGAGGAACGCGCGGTTATGCCCGGTGAAATGAGCGAAGCCGAGATCACGGAAAAGATCAAAGACCTCTGGACCGATACGCTCGCCGTGCACGCGCCGACCGGAAAGCTTGTAACCGGCGAATCCGCGGATACCGTGCTGAAGAGGAGCCGCTATACCGTGACGCTGCGAGATTTTTACAACACCGATACCGGCGCAAAGCTCGCGCTCTGGTGCGCGCAGGCGTACTATAACGCCGATGACGGGCGGGTCTACTGCCTGTCCGTGCAATTCGACAGCCGCACGGGCGAAGCGTATGCGCTTTCCTGCGCTCTGTTTGACAGCGTAGCCGCCGAGCAGGCAGAGGACGCATGGAAGCCTTTCCTTGCCGAAAACGGCTACGCCGACACACTTGCGGAGCAGGCGGTCCTGAACCCGACGGCAAAGGGCTATACCGGAACGCTGACGCTTCCGGACGGGCTGAAGCTTGAAATCACCTATCACACGAACGAGCAGTACGAGATCGCGTTTGCGCGCTGATCGCCGCGTGACGGCGTACCCCTCCGCCGTGAGACGGTGGGGGTCCCCCTCGTGAGACGACCCACCCCCCACCGTGAGACGGCGGGGAAATAAAT
>CAMNHT010000067.1 GCA_946539625.1 uncultured Clostridia bacterium
GCACCGTCGTCGGCATCAAGGAGTTCGGCGCGTTCGTGAACCTGAAGCCCGGCACAGACGGACTTCTGCACATCTCCCGCATTGCGAAAGAGCGCGTCGCGAAGGTCGAGGATGTTCTGAACCTCGGCGATCAGGTGCTTGTACGCGTCATCGAGATCGACCCGAAGACGGGCAAGATCAGCCTGACCCGCAAGGATCTGCTCCCCGATCCGAAGAAAGACGCGGATAACGGAGAGAACTGACGAGCAGAATAAAGAGGGGCAGCAACAGTCTGCCCTTCTTTTGCATCGGAGGTACGCAACTATGATCGAACAGATTCGGCTCAGCAACGGCATTCGCGTCTGCATGGAGCACATGGATTCCGTGCGCTCGGTGGCGCTCGGCGTATGGGTCAACGCAGGCTCCGTCTTTGAGACGGAGGAGAACGCGGGCATTTCGCACTTCATTGAGCACATGCTCTTCAAGGGTACGGAAACGCGAAGCGCATCGGACATCGCGGCGGAAACAGACGCGATCGGCGCGAATCTCAATGCGTTCACCGCCAAGGAATGCACCTGCTTTCACATCAAGGCGCTTGACGAGGACCTTGCGCTTGCGGTCGAAATGCTGTCGGACATTTTGCAGAACAGCACGCTCGAGACCGAGCAGATGGACCGCGAACGCGGCGTGGTGCTCGAGGAGATCGCCATGACCGAGGACAGCCCGGAGGACATCGTGTTCGATCGCGCAAGCGAGCAGCTTTTCAAAGGGACGCCGATCGAATCCGAGATCCTCGGCACGGAAAAAACCGTCGCGGCCATGCAGCGCGAAGACCTTCTCGGGTACATGCAGCGGTATTACACGGCGGAAAACATTGTCATCGCCGTCGCAGGGAGTTTCGAACGCGAAACGCTTCTTTCGCTTCTCGAACGGTATTTCTCCGACGTGCCGCACGGCGAACGCCACGATGCGCCGACCGTTTCGATCAAAGATGGCTTTCGCACGGCGCTTGTCAAAAAGGACGTTGAGCAGATCAATCTCTGTCTCGCACTGCCCGGCGCTGCGCTCGGGACCGATCAATACTATGCGCAGGCGGTGCTGTCGAACGCTTTGGGCGGCAGCATGAGCTCCCGGCTCTTTCAGCACATCCGCGAGGAACGCGGACTTGCGTACTCGGTATATTCCTATCCGATGGCGTACCGCGGCGCGGGCAGTCTGTGCTTTTACGCAGGCTGCACGGAGGGACAGGCAAAAGAGGTACTTTCGCTGATGCTCGGGGAATTCGAGGACGTAAAGCGGGACGGCATTTCGGAGGAAGAATTTGTCCGCGCAAGACAGCAGCTCAAGGGCAGTTATCTTTTAAGCATGGAGTCGACGATGGCGCATATGAGCGCGCTCGGCAAGACGGCGCTGCTGCTTGATAAAGAATACGATCTTGACGGAACCTTGAACCGCATCGAACGCGTTACGCAGGACGAAGTGAGATGCGCCGCTGAATCGCTCTTCTCGCCGGAAGCCGCCGCATTCTGCGCGGTCGGCAGACTGGACGGGATCGGCGATACATTGAAAATGACGGCAGAGGATTGGTGGAAACGGAATGGACGACAGGCTTGAAATCATCTTCCGGCTCCAGAAGGCGCTGGATAAGGATATCATGGAACGGCGGGATCTCGACTTCCCGTACGAAGTGTGGATGCAGAAGGACATCCTCGCCTGCATGGACGAGCTCACGGAGCTCTTGAACGAGCTGAACTGGAAGTGGTGGAAAAATCCGAAGACATTGGATCCGGACGCGATCAAGGGCGAGCTTGTCGACGTGCTGCACTTTTTTGTGAGCATGTGCATCCGAAGCGGAATGTCCGCAGAGGATCTGTTCAATGGCTATATCGCCAAAAACAAGGAGAATTTCGACCGCCAGTACGGACGATCCGAAAAGACGGGTTATGAGGTAACGACAAATGGAACAGGGCTTTCGGGCAACTAAGCGGTTCTATCTGCTGCTCTTTGCCAGCGCGGTGCTGCTGGTCGCCTTTGTCGTGGGCGCAATCTGGCTGATGAGAAAGGTAACGGGCAACGTCAGAAAGCTCGAGCAGATGACGCTGTATACCGAAGTGGAAAGCGAAGCGGTCGTGGTACGCAGCGAACGGCTGTTCACCGAGTCCGCAAGCGAGAGCCATATCCTGCTCGAGGAGGGCGCGATGGTTTCCGAGGGCGATCCGATCGCCGTGCTGTATCCGTATTCCTACGAAAGCCAGATATCTGCGATCTGCACCAAGGAAGCAGCGCTGTATACGCTTTTACAGTCGCTTCTTCGGACCGATACGGGCGGTACGTTGCCGGACGAAGTGATCGGGTGCAACGAGCAGATCGGCGACGTTTCAAAACAGATGCGTGCGGCGTCGAACAGCGAGCGCGATCCCGTGGAGTATGCAAAGCTTGAATCGCGTCTCATTCGGCTTCAGGAAGCGCGCCGGGACGTGATGATACAGAGCCTTTCGAAAGCGCCTGATCAGGTCACCGACGCGGTCAAAGAAATCGACACGATGAAGCAAAACTTCGAGACCGGCAGCGCGCGCACGATCACGTCCGAATTCAACGGGTATATCAGCTTTTATTCGGACATGAACGAGGAGAACCTTCGGGATGTTTCACAGCTGACCGTGCCGCTGATCAAGCGTATCTTAAACGCGCCGTCGATCAGTATGGACAACGAAAACTTCAGCTATCGCATCGTGACGGACCGTTCAAAGTTCTATCTCGCCTTTGTCACGAGCGCAAAAGATGCGAACCGACTGATGCCGGGACTGACGTATTCTCTGACCGTCAAGGGCGTCAAAGGCGCGTATCAAGGCAAGATCGTGACGGAGCGCGATACAGAAAGCGGCGTTCTGTACGTCATGGAGATCATTGCCGACGTGCGGCCGCTTTTAACCACGCGTGTCGTTGAAGTCTCGGTGCAGAACAACGCCACGGGACTGTACGTACCGGTCGACTATATTCAGTACACGGACGGTGTTCCTTATATCTACGTGAAATCCACGGACGGCACCTATCAGAAGGTGGCGGTCTATATCGCGGGCAGCGACGGCGAGAACGCGATCGTTTCCGCGCGCGACAGCCATATCACGCTGTTTGCGGGACTCAAGGTGCGCATGCCAATCGAGGAGGAGGACGAGAACGCATGATGACAATTCGGGAGAATCTGGAATCGGTACGCGAACGAATGGCGCTCGCATGCCAAAAATCCGGCAGAAGGGAATCGGATGTGACGCTGATCGCGGTCACAAAGTTCGTTGAGATCGTCCGCATCGGCGAAGCGGTCGATGCCGGCGTGACGGAAATCGGGGAAAATCGCGCGCAGGAGTTCACCGAAAAGTTAAATTTTTATAAACAGAATCAATTAAGGACGCATTTCATTGGACAACTGCAAACGAACAAGGTAAAATATGTATGCGGCAAAGCGGACCTGATCCAATCGGTCGATCGGGAACCGTTGCTCGACGCGATCCATGCATATGCTGTGCGAAACGGCATTACGCAGGATATTCTGATCGAGGTCAACATCGGCCACGAAGCGCAGAAGGGCGGCGTTATGCCGGAAGCGCTTCCGATGCTTTTGAGTCGGATCGCCGGACTTCAAAACGTGCGTCTTCGCGGATTGATGTGCGTACCGCCCGCGATCGAACGGGAAGCGGTGCGTCCGTATTTTCGGGAGATGCGTACGCTGTTTGAACGCATACAGCGGATGCATCCGGAGCTTCCGATCGACACGCTGTCGATGGGCATGAGCCATGATTTCGAAACGGCGATCGAGGAAGGCGCAACGACCGTGCGCGTCGGGACAGCGATCTTCGGACCGCGAACAATTGCAGGAGGAAAGCAGAATGGGTAAATTTTTGAACTTCATCGGACTGGAAGAAACGGAAGAGGAAGAGGGCATCCTCGGCGAGCAGCAGGACGCACAGCAGTCTGCAAGACGCGAACCGCGCTCGAAACGGCGTGAGAACGCGCTGGTCGGCGGCGGGGAAGCGCAGCCGATTCCGCAGAGCATGGCGTCGATGAAGATGATCGTGTATCATCCGGTTTGCTATGACGACGCACAGACGATCGTCGACAACCTTAAGAACCGTCGACCGGTCATTGTCAACATGGAAGAGCTTGACGGAAACACGGCACAGCGCGTGCTGGACTTCCTGCTCGGCGCGATCTATGCCACCAACGGCACGGCAAACAAGGTCTCGAGAGGGATCTTCCTGTTCGCGCCGCATGATGTAGCAGTTGAAGACACCGTTGAGGATTCCGGCTTCTCCGATATGTAATCTCCCATGATCAAGGCGGAGAACATTGTCAATAAGGAGTTTCGCAAGGCTCTGTTCGGGTATGACCGCGAGGACGTGGATCGGTATCTGGACGAGCTGATCGCGCAGCTTCTGGAGATGGAAAAGGAACGAAAGGAGATGGCGTCGACCATCGAATACCTCGTTTCCGAGCTGACTGCGCAGGGCGAAAACAAGCCGGATGAACGCGTGGTCGGACCCGTCTCTCCGCATGCCACGGTCAGCGACGAGGAGCGCAGACGAGCGCAGGAGAACATTGAACCGTGAACCGAACGCCATTGAACACCATACCGCCGCTCAGTGCGGAAGAAATGAAAGCCCGCGGAATCGCCGGGCTTGATTTTGTTTATGTCAGCGGCGACGCCTACATAGACCATCCGAGCTTCGGCACGGCAATCATCGCGCGGGTGCTGCAAAGTCGCGGCTATTCGGTGGGGATCCTTGCACAGCCGGACTGGCACGATATTGAAGTGTTCAGAAGCATGGGAAAGCCGCGGCTGGCGTTTCTTGTCTCTGCGGGTAACCTCGATTCGATGGTCGACCACTATACCGCCGCCAAAAGACGCAGAAGCAATGACGCCTATACGCCGGGCGGAAGAGCTGGCAAACGCCCCGACCGTGCCGTGATCGTGTACGCAAACCGCTGCCGTGAAGCGTTCCCGCATGTGCCGGTGCTGATCGGCGGCATCGAAGCAAGCCTCCGCCGCTTTGCGCATTACGATTACTGGGACGACCGCGTGCGGCACTCGATTCTGTATGACGCAGGCGCGGACATCCTGATGTACGGCATGGGAGAACGCAGCATTGCTGCGATCGCGGATGCGCTGAACGCCGGAACGCCCGTGCACGAGATCCGCGATATCCCCGGAACGTGCTTTCGGGTCAATGATCCCGGAGAGGTTCCGGATGCGGTCATGCTGCCGTCGTACAATGAAGTTGCAGGGGATAAACGCAAGTACGCCGAAGCGTTCAAAATGCAGTTTGAGGAGCAGGACGCGATCCGCGGAAAGCGATTGATACAGCCGCACGAGAAAGGGTATCTTGTGCAGAACCCGCCGCAGCCGCCGCTGTCCACCGAGGAGATGGACGCGGTCTACGCGCTGCCGTTTACGCGCCGTCCGCATCCGAGCTACAAGGAGCCGATCCCCGCGATCGACGAGGTGAAGTTTTCGATCACCTCCTGCCGCGGATGCTTCGGCGGCTGCAATTTCTGCGCGCTGACATTCCATCAGGGACGCGTGATCTCGGCAAGAAGCCACGAATCCATTCTCAAGGAAGCGCGGGAGATGACGAAGGATCCCGATTTCAAGGGCTTTATCCACGACGTCGGGGGACCGACCGCAAACTTCCGAAAGCCCGCCTGCAAAAAGCAGTTAAAAAGCGGCGTATGCAAAAACCGCTCGTGCATCGGCTATGAGCGCTGCCAAAATCTTGAGGTCAGTCACGAGGACTACATTGCGCTTTTGAAGAAGCTTCGCGCCGTGCCGGGCATAAAAAAGGTATTCATCCGAAGCGGCATACGCTTTGATTATCTTTTGTACGACAAGAGCGACGCGTTCTTAAAGGAGCTCTGCGAACATCATGTTTCGGGACAGCTGAAGGTCGCGCCGGAGCATATCGCGGATCGAACGCTCTATTACATGAACAAGACGCCGCACGCGCTCTACGAGGAGTTTATCAAACGTTACGAGCGCATGAACGAGCGGCTCGGCAAAAAGCAGTTTGTCGTGCCGTATTTAATGAGCTCGCATCCGGGATGCACGATCAATGACGCGATCGAACTTGCGCTGTATCTCAAGAAGATCGGACACCGTCCGCAGCAGGTGCAGGACTTTTATCCGACGCCGGGCACGGTCTCGACCTGTATGTATCATACGGGACTGGATCCGAGGACGATGCAGCAGGTGTTCGTGCCGAAGACACCGCAGGAGAAGGCAATGCAGCGCGCGCTGATGCAGTACTTTTTGCCCGCAAACTTCAATACGGTACGAAAAGCACTGAAACTTGCAGGACGTGAGGATCTGATCGGTGCCGGCAAAAACGCGCTCGTACCGCAGGAACGGGCGAAAGAACCGTCCGACCGCGGCAGGATTTTAGAAAAGAGAAGCGGAATCCCGACAAAAAAGGGAAAACAGGCAAAGAAATCTGTTGACAAACGGCGCCGGAATGGTTAAAATAGCTGTTGGTTCATTTTGAGGTTGCATATGGTAGTATCGGTCAATGAAGCGTTGCGAAGGGTCGGCGAACCGTTCCCGTTCGCGTGGGAGGGCGAGCTTGCGCCCCAAACCTTTGCGGGCGATCCCGTGAGGTTTGCAGGTCAGGCAAAACTGTTCGGCACCTACGTGTATGACGGAAAGACATTCCGTGTGGACGCAAACGCCGAGGCCTCGTACGAAGCGACCTGCGCACGCTGCGGCGCACCGATGGTTGAGACGCTTTCGTTTTCCTTTACGGAGCATTTCGTGCGGTCGATCTACAAGACACCGGACGACGATCTCTATCCGTACGAGGGCGAAAAGCTCGATCTGACCGAAGCGTTCTTCGACAATTTCTTTTTGGAGATGCCGATGACGACGGTGTGCAGCGAATCGTGCAAGGGGCTTTGTCCGGTCTGCGGCGCCAATCTGAACCATGGACAGTGCAGCTGTCAAACCCATAAAATCGACGCGCGTTTATCCGCGCTCGAATCATTATTGAACGATCATAAGGAGGTGTAATCATGGCAGTACCCAAGAGAAAAACGTCGAAGGCAAGAAGAGATTCGCGCAGAGCGAACAATTCCAAGGCGATCGCGCCCAACCTCGTCGAGTGCCCGAAGTGCCACGAGCTGAAAGCGCAGCACACGGT
>CAMNHT010000068.1 GCA_946539625.1 uncultured Clostridia bacterium
GAAGCGGTAAAAATCCGGCAATCGACGGTTGAATCGGGTCAATCGCTCTTAGGCGCACGAGGCTTCCGCCGATCCGTTTTTTCGGCGGGTTCACATACAATTCAGTATAGCGGACACGACCATATTCGTCAAGGAACAATTAACCGACACTTTTTCATTGAAATGTTTAGACAAATCCGAATTGATCCCATATTTTGTAAGAATATACGGGCTTTGCAAAAAAATCACAATTGTACAATATATTTTTTATTGACAAGAAAAAATAATTTTGTTATGATATCAAAAATGGAGGTGTGTGAATAATGGATGAACTGACAAAACTGATCAAAACCGAGATCAAAAAGCAATTCCGCAGTGTGCGTCAATTCTCGATGTATATCGGTGTTCCGCAGTCGACGATCGTAACCGCGCTTCAGAAGGGCATCGGCGGCACTTCGTTCGACACGATCATGCATATCTGTGACGTGTTGGACATCAAGCCTGTCGCGGGCGAGAAAATGCTCTTTTTGGACAACGAAAAGCGCGAGCTTCTGGACCGCTATACGCGTCTGGACGACGAGGGCAAGAAGGCTGTCCGCGCGCTCACCGCAGTCGAGCTTTTGCGGGTGGCGGAGCCAGAAGCGTATGCCGACCTCGGCAAGAAGCTGGACGTTGAGTAACTGTCCCTATTCATTTGAAAAAGCTGCTTCCGTACGGAAACAGCTTTTTTATATATGCGTGAGCAGACTTGCCGAAAAAACGAGACGGAACGCGACCGCAGCCATCGGATCAGCGTCGTTCGCATCTCAGACAAGCGCGTATTTGGTTTTGTACGCCTCATAAAACCGCTCATAGTTTTGGGAATCCTTCTGCAATTCCGAATCGATATACTCATGCGTATCGAAGGCGCCCACTTTGAGCTCGATCATGGCGACGGCGACGTTCGAGCAGTGATCCGAAACGCGTTCCAGGTCGGTCAAGAGATCGTTGAAGACAAATCCCTGTTCGATCGTGCAGTGCCCGTTCTGCAATCTTGCTATGTGGCGCAGCTTCAATGCGTCCGCGAGGTCGTCCACAACCTGTTCCAGCGGTTCCACCCGCTCCGCAAGCGCGAGGTTTTCCGTTGTAAACGCTTCGGTGGTGATGCGCACCGTTTCCGAAACGGCGGCACAGATCACGGACAGCTCCTTCTTTGCGTCATCCGAAAAATGCGAATTCTTCCGATGCATTTCCTGCATGCTCTCGGCAATGTTCAGCGCGTGATCGGAGATGCGCTCAAAGTCCGACAGCGTATGCAGAAAAAGGGACACCGCCTTGTTCTGCTCCTCCGTCATTTCACGGCCGGTGAGTTTGACGATGTATGTGCCCAGCGCGTCCTCATACCGGTCGCCCTCCTGTTCAAGCTCCGATACCTTCGCAAAGCCCGTTTCCGAATATCCGGCGACGAGCGCGGTTGCCATGCGGATCGCCTGCTCGGTCTTGTTTGCCATGACGTCGATGGTCTGACGGCTCTGCTCCACCGCGAGCGCGGGATGCGCAAGGAACCGTTCCTCAAGGCGCAGCGCGGGGCTGCTCTGATCCTTTTTCCCTTTGATCAGCAGCTTCGACAGCGCTTCGAGCACGTCGACAAACGGCGCGAGCACCAGAAGGATCGCAAGTCTGAGGACCGTATTGACGAGTGCAAGCGAAACCGGATCCATGATCGCGGACAGGAAGCGGAATTGAAAGATCGCGTCTCCGATATAGAAGACCGAAGCGCATACCATCACGCCCATAAACGCCGCGATGAGGTAGCTGACCGCCGTTCGTTTTCCGTTCGTGTCGGCGCCGAGCGCGGAAAGCAGCACCGGAAGCGATGCACCGATGCACACGCCCATCAGCACGGGCAGCGCTGTGCCGAGCGTCATCACGCCGGTCGTGGACAGCGCCTGCAAAATGCCGACCGCCGCCGACGCGGACTGCAGGATCGCGGTGAACAGCGCGCCGACCAGGATCCCCAGAAGCGGGTTTGTCATGGACGTTAAAAGCCCGGTAAACCACGGCTGTTCGCCGAGCGTTCCGACCGCGTCGCTCATGACGCTCATACCGAACATCAGAACCGCAAAGCCGAGCAGGATTCCGCCGAGGTTCTTAAGACTCTGTTTTTTGCAGAACATGTAGAGAACGATCCCGCAAAGCGCGACAAGACCGGTCAGCGTGGCGGTGGACAGCAGCCCCGCTACACCGCTGCCGCTGTCAATATAGCTTAAACAAATGATCCATCCCGTGATGCTCGTGCCGAGGATCGCGCCCAATATGATCGTAATGCCCTGTTTGACCTTCATCATGCCGGCGTTGACAAAGCCGACGACCATGACCGAGGTTGCGGACGACGACTGGATCACCGCCGTCACGCCGGTACCGAGCAAAAAGCCCTTCAAAGGCGTTCCGGAAAGCCGGAACAGAATCGGCTCGAGACGGCTGCCGGACGCCTTTTTGAGACCGTCCCCCATCAGCGACATGCCGAACAAAAACAGTGCTACGCCGGAGAACAGGCGGATCACATTCGATACTTCCATCCCTTCACATCCTTTCCGTTTCAGTATAGGACTCGGCTGTTAAATCGGCGACCAACTCCGGATTAAATACATGTTAAATCAAACGACCGGCACTTTACAGCCGTCGCCGATTGTTATAAGATGGGTATGAGGTGAAACGATGATCTATCTTTTGGAAGACGACGGAAGCATCCGGAAACTGGTGATATACGCGCTGGAAAGTCAGGGCTTTTCCGCGATCGGGTTTGATACGCCGATCGAATTCTGGGACGCCATTTCCAAAGTGGTCCCGGATCTTCTGCTTCTGGACATCATGCTGCCCGGCGAAGACGGCATTTCCATCTTGAAGCGGCTGAAAAGCGACGCAAAGACCGCGAGGCTGCCGGTCATCATGCTGACCGCCAAGAACACCGAATACGACCGTGTGGAAGGGCTTGACGCAGGCGCGGACGACTATATCAGTAAGCCGTTCGGCATTATGGAGCTGGTCGCACGCGTGCGCGCGGTTTTGCGGCGAACAGAGCAAACGACCTCCGCGAAGGAATACCGGCAGGGGGATCTGTACGTCTGTCCCGAAAAGCATGAGGTGCGCGTGAACGGCGCCGACGTCACGCTGACGTATAAGGAGTTTCTGCTGCTCTGCCTCTTTCTGGAAAACCGCGGGCTGGTGCTCCGCCGCGAAGTGCTGCTGGACAAGGTCTGGGGGCTCGGTGCGGAGCGGGAAAACCGAACGCTGGACGTGCACATCCGCACGCTTCGTGCAAAACTCGGAACGGCGGGAAATTATATTCAGACCGTACGCAATATCGGATATCGTTTTGTGGGTGAGGAATCATGACAAGAGTAATCTTTCGCAGCACGTTTCTGGTCGGGTTGTCGGTGCTGCTGCTTTGTGCCGCGCTGTTTTTCGGTGTCCAATACCGGCAGACCGAGGAGGAAACATACGCCGCGCTCGGGCAGGAAGCGCTCTACGCGGAACAGGGACTGATGCTTTCCGGATTGGACTATTTGAAATCATTGGACGATGTGAACCGCGTCACGTGGATCGCGGCGGACGGCGCTGTGCTGTATGACAGTGACTGTTTGCCGCCCGATTCCGACCAAAGCATCTTCGACGAGGTCCGTACGGCGTTCGAAACCGGAGAAGGGCACGGCAGCCGTATGTCGGAGAGCAGCGGAGAACCGACGATGTATTACGCGCGTCTGTGCGAAGACGGCACCGTTCTGCGGCTCAGCAGACCGTTAAGCGTGGTGTACTATGCGCTGGAAGCCGTCAGTCCCGTGCTCTGGGTGATCGTTTTGGTGCTTCTGATCTCCGGTGCGCTGTCCTTCCGCGCCGCAAAGCAGATCGTAAAGCCCATCAACGAGATTGATTTCGAAGTCTCCGACACCGTTCCGTACCAGGAGCTTGCGCCGCTCGTTGAAAAGATCCGCGAACAGAAACTGACGATCGAGAGCGAAACCTCGCAGCGTGAACAGATGCGGCGTGAGTTTTCCGCAAACGTCTCGCATGAGCTGAAAACGCCTCTGACCTCCATTTCCGGTTTTGCGGAGCTGATGGCGGAGGGACTTGTCGACGAGGAAAAGATGCGGGAGTTTTCCCGGGATATCTATAAGGAATCGCAGCGTACGATCAGACTGATCGACGACATCATTAAGCTCTCCAAGCTCGACGAAGGCGCGGTCGAGCCGGAACGGGAGAACGTCGATCTTTATGAACTGTCCGCGGACGTGATCGAAAGTCTGCGCACCGTTTCGGACCAGCAGTCGATCGAGCTGACGCTGACGGGCGAACACGTTTCCGTCCGCGGCGTATATCGGATCCTGCACGAGGTCGTGTATAATCTCTGTGACAACGCGATCAAGTACAACCGTCCGGGCGGCAGCGTTTCCGTTTTCGTATCCGGAACGGAGACCGGCGCGCGTCTTTGCGTGTCGGATACAGGCATCGGTATCCCGCCGGAGCATCAGAAGCGCGTGTTCGAGCGCTTCTACCGTGTCGACAAGAGCCACAGCAAGGAGATCGGCGGAACGGGACTCGGGCTTTCGATCGTCAAGCACGGCGCGCAGTTCCATAACGCCGAGGTGACGCTCAACAGCGAAGTCGGCGTCGGAACGGCCGTCACGCTCGATTTCAAATCATGATCCTGACCAAAACACAAAAGCCGTTTCCCGATCGGGAAGCGGCTTATTCTTTTTCCGTCATTCCTGCGCGGCTTTGACGCGATCCAAGAGTGCTTTGAACTGCTCTCTGACGGGCTGCGGGGACATGATCCGCACCGCACCGCCGAACGCAGCGACCCAGCCGAAAAACTGCTCGGAAACAGCCACTTTGACGAATGCGGAAAACCCGTTTTCGTTTGCGTGAACGGATACGTCGGTCCCGAACCGGTCAACGATCACGCCGATAAGGTGCTCGTCGCATTCCAGCACCACGTCCGCTTCCTCCCCCGCGAACATCGAAAAGTTGCGGCTCGTGTAGACGGACATATCGAGCGCTGCAAACGCGTCCTTCCCCTGCCGCTCCGCATCCGTGATCGTGATGCGGTTCATCTTATCGACGCGGTAGTGCTTGATGCGCGCATCCGCGGCGTCGTACGCGATCAGATAATAGAACTCATCGTCCCAGATGAGCGCAAAGGGACTGACCCGATAGCGCGCGCCGTTTTTGCGCGGGACGCGTTTTTTGTTGAGATCGTACTGCCAGTAGACGAACGTGATCTCGCGGTCTTCCCCGATCGCACCGTGGATGGCGTCGATGTTGTAGAAGACGGATTCATTGTCCGTTTTGCCGCGATCGGAGATATAAAGCTGACGGTGCAATAGGGTCGCCTCGCCGCGGCTTGAAAGCCCCGCAAGCTTTTTGATGAGCCCCCGCGTCTTTTTCGGGGACAGGAACTTTGCCGCCTGCACACTGTCCACGAGCATCTTGAGCTCGGCAGGTTCGAACAGGCGCGACGCGAGATAGTAACCCTTGCGCTTGCCGACCGCGACGGACTCGATGTCCATGCCGTACTCAGAAAGCGCCAAAAGATCGTCCGCCACGCTCTTGCGTTCGGCTTCTATGCCGCGTTCTTTGAGCTTTGTGATAAAATCCGCGACCGTCAGCGGATGCAGCTCGTCCGTTTCGAGCAGCAGGTCCCGAATCACCAGGATCTTACATTTTTGATTTTCGTGTTTCATGTCCTCCTCCGTTCCGAAACCGTTCCGTTCCTATTCCCGGTGCATGCGCCGTCTTTGACGGCGATCGCGCCGTTTACCATGACCGTGTCGATCCCCGCTGCGCATTGCGCGGGGTTTTCAAACGTCGCCCGTTCGTGCACGCGGTCCGGATCGAACACAAGAATGTCCGCGTCCGCGCCGGGCTCGATGCGTCCCTTGTTTATAAGCAGATACCGGTCCGCGGGCATACGCGTCATCTTTTTGATCGCATCCGGAAGCGTCAGCAATTTGCGTTCTTTTACAAACCGTTCGAGGATATGCGCGAACGTCCCGTACACGCGCGGATGCGGCATGCCGCTTTCGGGGTACGTCGCGTCCGAGATCACATACGAAAACGGCTCTTTGTAGATCGCGGCGATGTCGTCCTCGTGCGTCAGCCGGTCGATCATGGTGACCGCGCAGCGGTTGCGGGAAAGAAGCTCCGCCGTAAACCGCCACGGCTCCGCGTTCCCCGCCGCCTCGACGATCGTTTTACCCACGAATTGCCGGTCCTCTTCCCGCCGCACCGAGGAGATCTCGATATTCTCCCAGCCGATCAGCTTTGCGTAGTTATCGAAATCCGTGCCGAAATCCAATCGTTCTTTGAGACGCTTCTGCGCCGCGGGGTCCATGAGCCGCTTTGCGATCGCGTCCGTCCCTCCTGCCAAAAACTCCGGCGGCAGAACGTGTAAAAGCTGCGTGCTGCCCGCGGTGTACGGGTACGCGTCGCATTGTACATCCAGCCCGTCCTCGCGCGCGCGGCGGATCCTGTCAAGCGCATCATAAACGAGCGTCCCCCACCGATCCTTTCCCACCGCCTTCAGGTGGCTGATTTGCAATGGAACGCGAAGCGCCTTTGCGATCGCGACCGCCTCGTCGATCGAGTCGAGCAGGTTCATGGATTCCGAGCGCATGTGCACGGAAAGCGGTATGTCGGTATTGCGGATCGGTTCGAGCGCACGGATCAGCCCCGCCGTGTCGAAAAAGCACTCCGGCGCATAACCGAGCCCTAAAGAGACGCCGAGCGCGCCTTCGGACAGCGCCCGTTCCAAAAGTGCGCGGATCGCGCGGTAATCGTCCTCCGAAAGGTCCTTCGAAAACCCCGCAACGTCCGCGCGGACCGTGCCGAGACCTGCCAGCATGCCGGTATGCAGCGGCAGCGGACGGGATTTCAGCGCATTCAGATAATCCGCGAGCGATCCGACCGGGGTATTGCCGAGCTCGCCCGTGATCGGGTAAAGATATGCGGCAACGTCTTTTTTGTGCGGACCGAACACCGGCGCGGCACTTAAACCGCAGTTTCCGTTGATGATCGTCGTGAGACCCTGCAATAACTCCGCGGTCCCGAAGCCGTCCCGAAAGATCGCGGTATCCGCATGCCGGTGCGCGTCAATGAAGCCCGGCGTGACGGCC
>CAMNHT010000069.1 GCA_946539625.1 uncultured Clostridia bacterium
CTTCCCCTCAAGGGGAAGGCTTTTCCTTCGGCAAGGTTTGAAAAACACCCTTACCAAAGTAACTCTCCGGAGCCGATTTTCTTTGCAGTTTATTTTCCCACGCAGAAATGCGCAAAGATGCGGTCGATGACCCCGGCGTCCGCGTCCGTGCCGGTGATCGAGCCGAGCCGATGCAGCGCTGTGCCGCAGGGAGTTTCTTCCTATATACCAAAAAAGATAGAGAAGAAAAAACAGAGGAAACATACGGAAGAAACATGATACAGAAGTATTTCTCCTCTATAGAGAAAAAAGACATTCTCCTCTATTTTATACAAAAGAAAAAACAAGCTTCTGCTCTGTATAGCAGAAAGACAGCCTGTTCTTTCTCCTCTATACTTTTTCCTCTCTTCGGACGGTTATTTTCCGACGCAGAAGTTAGCAAAGATGCGGTCGATGACCTCGGCGTCCACGTCCGTGCCGGTGATTGAGCCGAGCCGATGCAGGGCTTCGGTCAGATCGGTCGCGATGCAGTCGGGTTCCGTCTGCCCCTCGGCATGGATGATCGCGTCCCGTGCCTGTGCGAGAGCAAGAAGATGCCGTTCATTCGTGATC
Source organism: uncultured Clostridia bacterium (assembly GCA_946539625.1). Next base: position 592 of record CAMNHT010000069.1, read on the forward strand.
GCCTCGGTCGACTGCAGCGCGGGCGCCGCGATCTGTGCGATCCGTTCCCGCAGAGCTTCGATCCCCTCGCCTGTTTTGCAGCTTATGGGAAGCGCGTCGGAAATGCGCATGCCGAGATCGCACTTATTGGCGATCACAATGCGGGTCTTTTCCGCCGTTTCGGAAAGAAGCGCCTCGTCCTCCCGGGTCGGTTCTTCGCTGCCGTCCAGCACGAGCAGCACAACGTCCGCAGTTTCGAGCGCCTTTTTCGCGCGGTCGACGCCGATGCGCTCCGCTTCGTCCGAAGCGTCCCGCACGCCTGCCGTGTCGATAAGCCGCACGGGTACGCCGCCGATCGAAAGCCGTTCGTCCAGTACGTCACGGGTCGTTCCCGCCGCAGCCGTGACGATCGCGCGGTCCTCGCCGAGAAGCGCGTTCAATAGCGAGCTCTTTCCGACATTCGGTCGTCCGAGGATCACGAGCTTCAGCCCGTCGCGCAAAACGCGCGCCTTTCTGCCCTCTTCAATCAGAGCAGAGACCGTTCCCCTTGCCTCGCGCAGTACAGCGGGCAGGGTCGCATAGGCAGATTCCTCCGCCTCGTCCGGATAGTCGATCGCCGCCTCGATCGCGGAGCGCGCGTCCAGCAGCGCTTCCTCGACCGCACGCACGCGCCGGCTGACGCTGCCGGAAAGCTGTGAAAGCGCGGAGCGAAGACTGCTTTCCGCCTGCGCGTTGATCACATCCATGACCGCCTCGGCTTCACTCAGGTCCATTTTTCCGTTCAGAAACGCGCGGCGCGTAAACTCGCCGGGACCCGCGGGCACACCGCCCGCCCGGGTAAGCGCAAAAAGGACAAGCCGCACGGTCGTCATGCCGCCGTGGCAGTGGAGCTCGATCATATCCTCGCCGGTGTAGCTGTTCGGCGCCGCGAAAAAGACCGCCATACAGTCGTCGATCATGTCCCCGTCGAGAAGGATCCTCGCATGCCGCATGCGGGCAGGCGTTTCCCATACGGGTTTGTCAAGGAGCGTCTCCGAGATCGCGCGCGAGCGATCCCCCGAAACGCGGATCACGCAGATTGCGCCGCCGATTGCCGAAGACGGCGCAAAAACGGTGTCAAAGGATTGTATCATAGCAAATAAAGGCAAAGCCGCCTTGCGGCGGCTCAAACGGTTCCTTACTTATCCGGCGTAATGATGACGCGGCGGTTCGGCTCCTCGCCCTCGCTGTGCGTCGTGACGCCCCGAAAGCTCTGCAGTGCGGAATGCAGCACGCGGCGCTCATACGGGTTCATCGGCTCCATCGCGACGGAGCGTCCGGTCCGCGCGACCTGCGCGGCATTCTTGCGGGCAAGCCGACGGAGCGTTTCTTCGCGGCGCGCGCGATAGCCCTCGGTATCGACGGAGACGCGGCGGTAGCCGTTCTCCTTGCGGTCCTTGTTCATGTACAGCGAAACGATGTACTGGATCGCGTCGAGCGTTTCTCCTCTTCTTCCGATCAGCAGTCCGTCGGTCGTCGAAACGATGTTGAGTCTCAGTCCGTCCTCGGTTTCCGCCGCTTCGACGGTCGCTTCGATGTTCATCTTCTTAAGAAGCTCCGAAAGGAAGATCGCAGCGTCGTTTTCCTTAGCAAGCTCCTCGCTGTACGCGATCGCGGGTGCCTTGACTTCCTTTTCACGCGGCTCGGCGCTTTCGCGCTTCTTTTCGCCGCGCGGCTTACGCTCGCGGCGTTCGCCGCTTTCGCGTTTTACTCGGTCGGACTTGCGTTCGTGCATCGCCGCCTTTTCCGCTTCAAAATCCGGTACCACGGGTACTTCGCGCTCGGTCAAACGCACGATCGCGTTCTTCGCGCCGATGCCGAAGAGGCCCTTGCTCTCTTTCTGTACGGTCTCCACATCCACTTCGTCGATCGTCAGTCCCATTTCGTTGAGACCGTGAAAGATCGCTTCGTCAATGTTGCGGCCGGAGAATTCCATGCTTCTCCTCATTTTTTGTTTACCTCCACAGTTCCCTGTTGCATTTGCTGTTGCATTTTCTTAAAGACCGTCGCGTTCAGGATCAGGGTGATCGCCAGTGAAATGACGTTGCTGAAAATCCAATAGAACGCAAAGGTCGAGTCATACTGATAGCAGAAGAAGAGCGACATCAGAGGCATCATGAACATCATCATCTTGTTCATGCTCTGCGTCTGCGCAGCCGGATCGTTTCTGTCGTCGGACTTTGCCGGCGTACCCTGTATTGCCTTCTGCTGGCGCTGCATGATCCAGGAAGAGAGGAACGTCGTTGCGCCGGCGAGGATCGGAAGGATCGCAAAACCGTTGGACATGTCCTGATACGCACCGCCGAGCAGCGCGGTGTTGGACGTGATCGGTTCCACAAAGCTCTTGTACGCTTCCATGAACGCCGCCCCGCCGTCCTGCGCGAATACATACTGCACGGTGCCGTCCTCGGCGATCGTCTTGGTGAAGAAGTGCAGCTCGTAAAGGATGCGGGTAAGCGCTTCCTCATTGTTCGAGAAGAAGATGAAGTCCTTGATGTTGTTGGTCGCGGTAAACGTATTCCAGAACTCCTGACCGTTCATCAGCGTGCTGCCGGCCTTCAGGTTATCGGGACGCCAAATGTTCGTGATCCACAAAAACCGAGAGGCGGCAAACGTCTCCACACCCTGTCCCGCGTCGATTTTCAGCATCAGATCGAGCGTCTGCTGGTTCGACCATGCGCGAAACGCCGCGAAAAACATGAACAGCAGCGGCATCATGATGAGCATCGGAAGGCACCCGCCCATCGTGGAAACGCCGCGCTCCTTCATGAGCTTTCTCTGCTCCACGGCAAGTCTCTGCTGATCGTTGCCGTATTTCTTTTTGAGACGGTCGATCTCCGGCTGGATCGCCTGCATCTGCATCGACGATTTGCGGGACTTGATGTCGGAGAAAACCGTCAGAAGCTTGATCGCCAGCGTGAACAGAAAGATCGTCAGAACAACGACCCATCCGCCGGTCGAAAACAGCGTGCACATCTGCCGATAGACCCAGTCCATCGCGATGAACAACCATTTTACGAGGAAAAAGGATGAATTCATGAATGGTTCTCCTTATGTTTTTTCGGTTCGGGAACGGGGTCATATCCGCCCTTCGCGAACGGATTGCAGCGAAGCACGCGCCAAATCGCAAGGCCCGTGCCTTTCAGAACGCCGTGCTTTTGGATCGCTTCCATGGCATACTCCGAGCAGGTCGGCGTATAGATGCACGCGTCCGGCAAAAGCGGAGAGATCCTCCGCTTATAAAAGCGTAAAATCGCGATCAGAACGCGCTTCACGCCTCGTCCCTCCAGAGTCCCGCGCGCCGGATGAGCGTTTCCATCTGGTTTCCGAGCTCGGAAAAAGGCGCATCGAGCACGCTCGGCTTTGCGACGAAGATCACGTTGCAGCTTCCGGAAATATGCAAAAGCATCGGCGTGAGCGCGGCGCGCATGCGGCGCTTTGCACGATTTCTCTGTACGGCGTTGCCGATCCGCTTCGACACCGAAAAGCCGACGCGGACCGTTTCGTTCCGGCTCTTTGCATATACCAGCGTGAAAAGGGGCATGCTCTGCGACCGCCCGCGCGCATAGGTATAGCGGAATTCCTTATGCCGTTTCAGAGAATAGGACCGATCCACCGAATACGAGTTCCCTTATAAAGCAACATACGGCAAGCGAAATGCCTGCCGCAAGCGCTCTGTCTCACCAATTTGGACAAATAAAATACCTGCCGATGCGATTACGCGCTCAGCTTCTTGCGGCCCTTTGCGCGTCTGCGCTTCAGAACATTACGACCATCCGCAGTCGCCATACGCTTGCGGAACCCATGAACCTTGCTGCGCTGTCTCTTTTTGGGCTGATAGGTACGTACCATATCCTACACCTCTTTCTTCCGAATATAGTGATGGCGCATAGCGCCAAATTAACCTTACCCATTATAGAGGAATCGTCCCCAAAATGTCAAGGATTATTTTTTATGTCCGCAAGGACAATTCATGCTCCGCATGAAGGTGGATTCTCCCGAGGAGAATCTTCATTTCTCTTTGTCGCTTGTAAACCCGAACGGGTTTGCGATGCGGTCTTTCTGCCAGAAGGTGATCGCCAGGCGGTAAAGCGCGTGGGCGTGGATGCGGTCGTGCCATAGGACGCGGCGCAGAAGTTTTTTCAGCGTCCACAGCTCGCCGTCCTCCGCGGTAAAGACGTGCGGTGACAGAAAGTCCGGCATGGATTCGATCGCGCGGAACAGGCGCTTGCGGTTTTCGAGAAGTCCGCCCTCGTTTTCAAACGGAATGCCGATCGCGTCCGCGTAGTATTCGAGCGTATTGTTCGTATGCTCCGCCATCTCGCGCGCCGAGCACGGGATCTTGCCGTAGAACGTGCGGCGGGATTTCCGAAGCGCGCGATCCTTCTGCGGGATCGAATTGAGCAGCTTTTCAAAATCCTGCGCGGATCGTATGCAAAGCTGCTTTTTCTGCGTGTATTCCGTCATGTCCATCGGCAGCCGTTCGGACGGAAAAAGCACGTCGCTGTCCGCGTCGTCCACGCGAAGGCTCGTCTGATACGCATGTGTCACGACAAAATCGGACTCCGCAAGGTGCGGCATCGGCGCGCCGTGCGCCCACGCCGCGTATTCGGACAGCGCTTTCGGAAACTTCTCCAGCGCTTTCGCTACCGTTTCCCCGCGCGAATACGCGCCCGGATAGAAATCCGCCCAGAGCATTGCGCCCTTTTCGTTATACTCTGCTATGACCTCGATGTGTGCCATACTTATCTTCCTTCTGATTTCCGGATCCTTGCAATGATCTCGTTCGCCTTCGCGTATACCGCTTCCGGATCGACGTCGAAGGTGTACCGTCCGCGCTCATACAGCACCTTGCCCGCGACCATCGTCAGCGCAACATTACTTTTGCTGCCGGAATAGACGACGTTCTTTGCAACGTTGTTGATCGGCTGCATGTTCGGCGTATGCAGGTCAAGCATGACGAGGTCCGCCTGCCTGCCCTCTTTGAGGCAGTCGCAGTCATCGAGCCCCATCATCTTCGCGCCGACGGAGCACGCGGAATGCAAAACCTTGATCGGGTCCGCAGCAGCCGCGCCGACGGTCAGTTTCTGAAGCCCGGTTGCGAGGAACATTTCGCGGAAGAAATCGAGACAGTTGTTGCTGGCGGGACCGTCCGTGCCGATCGCAACGGGGATCCCCTCCCGGTAATACGTTTCGATCGGTGCAACGCCGCTCGACAGCTTTACGTTGCTCGCGGGATTCGTGCACACGTACAGTCCGCGTTCCTTAATGATCTCGAGATCCCCCTCTCTTAAGTGCACCATATGGAACCCGCCGCCGCCGTAGCGGAACATACCGAGCGAATCGAGATATTTGATCGGCGACATGCCGGTGCGGGCGATGCAGTCATCGACCTCCGCCGCCGTCTCCGCAAGGTGCGTAAAGACCGGCTGTTTGAGCTCTTCGGCAAGCGCAGATAGATCGCGCAGAAGCGGCTCGCTCGTCGTATACTCGGCGTGGAACCCGATCCGGCAGTTGACCTGCGGACCGAACGCGTTCAGCATTTCATAATCGCGGCGGGTCGATTCCGCCGTTCCGCCGTAGTCGTTCGCCGCGCCGCAGATGGTGAAGCGGAAGCCCGTATCGCGGGCGCATTCCGCGATACGGTCCACGTGATAGTACATATCGAACGCCGCCGTGATGCCGCCGGACACGTATTCGAGCACGGCAAGCTTGGTAAGATCGTAAATATCGTCTCCGGTCAGGTGCGCCTCCATTGGGAAAACATCCTCGTGCAGCCAGTTATGCAGCGGCTTGTCGTCGGCAAACGAGCGTAAAAAGGTCATTGCGGAATGGGTGTGCGCGTTCTTGAAGCCCGGCAGCAAAAGATTCCCTTCGCAGTCGATCTCCCGGTCGAACGCAAGCGGTTCGCGTCCGTTCGGATCGCCGACCAAAGCAATGCGGTCGTCCTTTACCCAAAGCTCGCCCCTCTTCACCGTTCCGTCCGCCGTCTCCATCGGCAGAATGCGCGCGTTGTAAAACCGAATGTTCATACCGTCCCCTCCCGGTTGTTGGTATCTTTTAGTATAACACTTGAAACGCGACTATTTCGTGTCGGATACATGAACAATCTATAAATAGTCAGAAAGGAGCTGTTAAAAAAGCTTTTTAACAGCCCCGATGAATTCTCGCTTCGCTCCGTGAATTGTCCTGCGGACATGAATTGTGCCTTACGGCACGTGAATTGACGGCAAAGCCGTCGTGAATGTGGATTTTCCGTCCGGAAAATCTTCCTGTCATGGCAACGAAGTTGCCAATTCACGCGGCAGAGCCGCAATTCATGGCGTAGCCAATTCACGCCGAAGGCAATTCATGCGGCGAAAGCCGCGAAACAGACCGTTGGGAAGGGTGGCAGAATCCGCGTTTTCGCGATGGAGCTATACTGGCGTATGC
>CAMNHT010000070.1 GCA_946539625.1 uncultured Clostridia bacterium
TCCGCGATCGGGGCGAACGTGCCGGGCAGATTGAACTGCGCGGCGTAGTTCGAGTTCGTGCACGCGCCCATGCCGATGACGATGTCAAAGAGCCTGAGATCCGGATGGTACGCGCCTGCGCTTCCCACGCGGATGATGCTTTCCACGTCGTAGAAATGGTAGAGCTCGTAGGAATAGATGCCGATACTGGGGATGCCCATGCCGCTCGCCATGACCGACACGCGCTTGCCTTCAAAGGTTCCCGTGTAGCCGTAAACGTTGCGGATGCTTGTGACAAGCTTCGGGTCGGTTAAATACGTTTCCGCAATGAACTTTGCGCGCAAAGGGTCGCCCGGCATCAGAACTGTCTTTGCAAAATCGCCCTTGTTTGCGCCGTTGTGGGGGGTGATAGCCATAATGTCCTCCTTTTTTTTATGGTTCGGAAGGTACAGAAAACTTCAGTCGTTACACCTCATCCGCCTCGTACCTCGGCACCTTCCCCTCAAGGGGAAGGCTCTTTTACGGAAACCTCCTGTAAAAGGTTTTTCGATTCATCTATGCAGGGCTTCTCCTTGAGGAGACAGCATGGTACGCGGTAGGCGACGCTTGACAATCCCTCTGTCTCGCTTCGCGATCCACCGATCCCGAAACATAGTCGCCGCGCGTCGCTGTCCGCTTCCTTCGGCTCCTTGTTTCGGTCGCAGCTCACCTCGCTCCTCCCCGCACTGCGGGCGCTCGGATCGCTGCCCCCTTTACACAAGGGAGGCAAAGTCGCGCGATCTTCCTCTGTAACGAAGCGCAGCGGAGTGGATCAGCTGTGCTGACAGATGAGGTGTTGAACCGATCCCGCAATCATTCTTATTTACTTGATTCCCAAAAGGGAAGCGAGCTTCGCGTCCATATCGTTCATGATCCCGTCAAGCTGCGCCTGTACCTTTTCGTCGGTTTCGGCGTGCGCGCCGATATAGAGCTTCAGCTTCGGCTCCGTGCCGGAAGGACGCACCGTGACCCATGCGCCGTCACTGAGCGTAAAGCGCAGCACATTCGAGCGCGGCAGACCCGTTTCTTCGGACTTTTCGAAGTCCTCGGTCTTGGTGACGTTCGTACCTGCGATCTCTGTAATCGGGTCCTTCCGAAGCAGCGCCATCGCGTTTTTGATCGCCTCGATGCCCGCCTTGCCCTCAAGCGTATAGGACTTGACCTTTTCACGGTAGAAGCCGTATGTTTCGTAGATCTCCATCAGCGCGTCGTAGAGCGTCATGCCGCGTTCCTTATAGACCACGCATGCCTCGGCGACGAGCATCGCGGCACAGATCGCGTCCTTGTCGCGCACAAAGCTCCCCGCAAGGAAGCCGTAGCTTTCCTCAAAGCCGAACAGGAACGCCTGCTCGTGCGTTTCTTCGCAGCGCGCGATCTCTTCCGCAATGAAGCGGAAGCCGGTGAGGACTTCCTTGAGCGCAACGCCGAAGCGCGCGCAGATCGCGTCGGCAAGCTGCGTGGACACGATCGAACGGACCACAAGCCCGTTTTCCGGAAGCTTTCCGGTCGCCTTGTAGGAGGAGAGCAGCGAGTGAATCAGGATCGCGCCGATCTGATTGCCGGTCAACACCGCCCATTCGCCGTCTGTCTTTTTCACCGCAAGACCGAGCCGGTCGCTGTCCGGGTCGGTGCCGATGATGACCGTCGCGCCGTTTTCCTCGGCATAGCGGAACGCGAGCGTGAACGCGTTCGGGTCCTCGGGGTTCGGGGCTTTCACCGTCGGGAAGCTCCCGTCCGGCGCTTCCTGTTCCTTGACCACCGTGACGTTCGTCACGCCGATGCGGCGGAGTACCTCGCGTACCGGCACGTTGCCCGAGCCGTGCAGCGGGGTATAGACAAGCTTCAGGTCCTTGCCCTTCTCTTTGACCAGCTCCGGCTGTGTCAGAAGCGACATGGTCTTTGCGTAGTAGATTTCGTCGATTTCCTTGCCGATCAGCTCGATCGTGCCGTCTTTCACGGCCTCGTCAAACGGTTTATACGCGGTTTTGAAGCCCTCGACCGCGCGGATATGCTTTGTAATCTCGTTGGCAAGCTCCGGCGCCGCCTGTCCGGCGGTCGGTCCGTAGACCTTGTAGCCGTTGTACTTCGGCGGATTGTGGCTTGCCGTAATGACGACGCCCGCGTCGCATTTGAGCTCGCGCACGGTGAACGAAAGCTGCGGCACGGAATGCAGCGTGGAATAGAGAAAGACCTTCACGCCGTGACCCGCCAGTACGCACGCGGTCTCACGCGCAAAGAGGTCGGAGCAGTGCCGCGAATCGTACGCGATGCACACGCGCGCCGTGCCCTGTACGGTCTCGTCGAGGTAGCGGGCAAGCCCCTCGGTCGCCTTGCGGACGTTATAAATGTTCATGCGGTTGTCGCCCGCGCCTAAGATCCCTCTTAGACCCGCCGTGCCGAATTCGAGCTCGGTATAGAAGCGTTCTTCGATCTCGTTGGGATCGTCCTTGATGGCGGAAAGTTCCGCCTTGGTCTGTTCGTCGATGTCGGGACTGTTCATCCAGAGTGCATAGCGTTCGGTTGCGTTCATCGTTTTTCCTCCCTAAAATCGTTCAGTGTCAGTTCTTTTGTGCTTTCAAAGGTCCTGTCAAACACCGTCAGCCGCTTTGCAAGAAGGCATTGACGGCGTTTCTTATACCGCTTGTTCGCGTCGCGGTCGCCGTATTTGTCGTCGCCCAGGACCGGACAGCCGATCGCTGCCATCTGCACGCGGATCTGATGCGTGCGCCCGGTGAACAGGCGAATTTCGACAAGCGAAAGCTCGCGTTTTGTTTCCAGTACGCGCACCGCAAGCTCCATTTTCAGCGCGTCCGGATCGCTTTCGCGGCATAGCCGCATGAAAGCCGCGTCCGCGTCCTTCTTTGCGTAATGCACGTATGTGCCGTCCTTCGGCTTTCCGAGCACGATCGCGTGATAGACCTTGTTCGTCTCGTGCCGATAGAACGCGTCCGAAAGCCGCTCGCGCATGGCGTCCGTACGGGCAAAGACGACCAGTCCCTCGGTGTTCGCGTCGAGCCGGTGGACGGGGTAAAGCGGATCGAAGATCGCGGAAAGCTCGCCCAAAAGGTCCCCCTCGACCTCCGCGCCGGCGTTCTTGTCCACGACAAGCATCTCATCGTCGAAATAGACCCCGCTGCATACCTCATGCGCGGGCAGAACCTTCAGCGCCGCGGGGTATTCGCGCCACGCGGGAATCGACCAGAAGGTCATGGGCTCTTTGAGCGTCGGGTGCTGTACCGTGAGCGTGTATGCGTGCAGCCGGATCTGCGTGCCGGGGCGGGCGTTCGGGTTATAGCGCATGTCGCCGACGATCGGAAGCCCTCTGCTCGATAACTGCACGCGGATCTGGTGCGGGCGGCCGGTAAAAAGCTCCACGTCGAGAAGCGACGTGCCGTTTTCGCGCGCAAGCGTCCGAAAGCGCAGGGTCGCTTTTTTCGCACCGTCCGTGCCTTCGGGCACGACGCGCGTCGTGTTCGTGCGTTCGTCTTTTTTGAGCCAGTCGACGCATTCCGCGGATGCGGGCGCAAAGCCCTCCGCGATCGCAATGTAGCGCTTGTGCGCCGTGCGGTCTTTAAACTGCGCGGTGAGCCGGTCCGCCGCCTTGCTCGTTTTTGCAAAGACCATCACGCCGCCGACGGGACGGTCGAGCCGATGCACAAGCCCGAGGTACGCTTCGCCGGGCTTATGGTACGTCTCTTTGATGTACGCCTTACAGACGGTCAAAAGGTCCGCGTCGCCCGAGGCGTCCGCCTGTACGGGGAGATTTTCGGGCTTTTCCACGACCAGCAGGTGGTTGTCTTCAAATAAAATATGCGGCGCATTCATGCGTTCGTCCACCGTCCGCTCGCGCCGCAGGGCAGGATCAATCCGCCGCGCGCGATCGGAAGCCCGATCTCGTCGGCTTCGGTTGTTCCGCCTTTTACGGCAAGCTTCAATACGTTCGAAAGCACGGTCGGCGCAAGGCCGGTCGTGTAAGAATTGATGAGAAAGAAACAGGGATCGGCGGAAAGAAGCTCCGCACAGAGCTCGACAAGCGGAAAGAGATCGTTTTCGATCTTCCACATTTCGCCGGTGGGTCCTCTGCCATAGCTCGGCGGGTCCATCAAGATGCCGTCGTAGCGGTTGCCGCGCCGGATCTCGCGCTTTACAAACTTCACGCAGTCGTCCACGATGTAGCGGATGGGCGCGTCACTTAACCCCGACGCCGCGGCGTTGTCCTTTGCCCAGGCGACCATGCCCTTTGCCGCGTCGACATGCACGACCTCCGCGCCGGCTTTGGCGCAGGCGCAGGTCGCCCCGCCGGTGTACGCAAAGAGGTTCAAAACCTTTGCGGCGCGTCCCGTGCGCTTCTCATGCGCCGAGATCTGCTCGCGCATCCAGTCCCAGTTGACCGCCTGCTCGGGAAACAGTCCCGTGTGCTTGAAGCCGGTCGGACGCACGATGAATTTGAGATCGCGGTACGCGATTGTCCACTGTTCGGGAAGGTCGCGTTTGTATTCCCAATGCCCGCCGCCGCTGCTGCTTCGGTGATAGACCGCGTCGGCGCGCTCATACGCGCGTTCGTCCATCGTCCAGACCGCCTGCGGGTCGGGACGCAAAAGCGTCACGTTTCCCCAGCGCTCGAACTTATCGCCGTTGCCCGCGTCGAGAATCGCGTAATCTTTCCATCCGGAAGCAAGATACATAGGTTTCTCCTTCTATTGACTTGAGGTCGTAGCGAAAGATTCTTCGGCTTCGCCTCAGAATGACACGCAGTTTGTCGTCCTGCGCATGAAGCAAAGCGAATGCGAAGGATCCCGAAAGACAGGAACCTCCGTCATTCCTCGTCGACGCGCAGGATGTCCGCGCCGATCGCGCGGAATTTGCTGTCGAGATATTCGTACCCGCGGTCGATGTAGCCGATGTTGTGCACGCGGGTTTCGCCGCCCGCCATGAGCCCCGCCACAATCAGCGCCGCGCCGGCTCTGAGGTCGCTTGCCGCAATATCGGTCCCGCGCAGGCTCTCAATGCCCTTGACGCGCGCGACGCGTTTCGAAATCGAAATGCTTGCGCCGAGCTTTCGAAGCTCTCTGACGTGGTTAAAGCGGCTTTCGAAGATGTTTTCCGTGATCACGCTCGTGCCGCTTGCCGTGGTGAGATACGCCATCATCGGCTGCTGCAGGTCGGTCGGGAAACCGGGGTAGACCATCGTACGGAAGCTGACCGCGCGCGGACGGTCGTTCATCGTCACACGCAGGTAAAAGTCGCGCCCGTCGTCGCCCTCGATCACGCGCACGCCGCTTTCCAGCAGCTTTGCCGAGATCGCTTCCATATGCGTCGGGATCACGTTCTTGATGACCACGTCGCCGCGCGTCGCCGCTGCCGCGATCATGTAGGTGCCGGTTTCGATCTGGTCCGGGATGATCGAGTACGAGCAGCCGTGGAGCTTTTTACGCCCCTGGATACGGATCACGTCGGTGCCCGCGCCGCGGACCGATGCGCCCATCATGTTCAGAAAGTTTGCCACGTCGACGACGTGCGGTTCCTTTGCGACGTTTTGAAGCACCGTCGTGCCCTCGGCCTTTGCGGCCGCAAGCATGACGTTGATCGTCGCGCCGACGGAAACGACGTCAAAAAAGATCTCCGCGCCTTTTAATTTCGTTGCCTGCGCGCGAAGGACGTTCCGGCTTTCGTCCATATAGATCTTCGCGCCGAGCGCGCGCATGCCCTTGATATGCTGGTCAATGGGACGGGGACCGATCACGCAGCCGCCCGGCAGCGCCAGCTCGATCTCCCCGTATGCGCCGAGCATTGCGCCGAGGAGGTAGTACGATGCGCGCATGCAGCTGACCTTCTCGTTTGTCGCGTCGCGGGTGTTGATCAAGGACGGGTCGATGCGCATGCAGCCGCCCTCGGTCATATCGACCTTGGCACCCAGCCCGCGTAAAATGTCGCGCAGGCTTTCCACGTCTGCGATGTTCGGGAGATTTTCCAAAACGCACGGCTCGCCCGCAAGGATCGCCGCGGGGATGATCGCCACCGCCGCGTTTTTCGCGCCGGAAATTGTCACCGTGCCCTCCAGCCGCCGGCCGCCGTGGATGCTGTAAAATGATTCCATAGTCTCTGTTCCCGTTCCCCTGTATGAATAAAAGGCTTTCTTTTTAGTTTAACGGATTTTCACCGTTCCGTCAACCGTTCGCTCCCCATTCGACGCCGAATTCGCGTGCCCATTCCGAAAACGTGCCGTTGAGCCGCCAGTCGTAGAAGACTTCATTGCACAGATCGAGCAGCACGGAGTCCTTTTTTGCGATCGCATAGTACGGCAGCGCGCCGATCTCGAACGGCAGGATCATTGTACGGGATTCGTGCCACGACGCGGCGACGGTCCGCGGAAGGCACGCGCCGTCCACCGTGCCCGCGCGAAGCATGACGCGCATGGAGTAGTAATCGGCGCACGGATGGACCGTAAGCGTCGGCGCGGTCGACTTTACGTAGTCCTTCAGCAGCGTTTCACTCGCTGTGTTTTCGAGCACGGCGATCGTTTTGCCCGCAAGCGATTCGAACGATTCATAGGCAAGGATCACGCCGCGGTCGACAAAGAACGGGACCTCGCTGACTTCATAGCCGTCCTGCAAAAACTTCGGCATGCTCATCAGCACAAGATCCAGCTCGCCGTCGTTCATGCGCCACGGCGCGGTGTAGCGGTCGACCTCTGTAAGCGAAAGTCCCTCCGTGTCCCCGAAGATCAGCGTCGCAAGCGCCTCCGCAACGGCGCGTTCATAGCCGCTGCCGTTCTTGTACATGCCCTCAAGATCGGTGTCCACGCCGACGCGCAAAACCCCCGTGCTGCGGACCACGTCGAGCTCCGGACTTGAAAGCACGGTCGCGGTCGGGCGGTTGATCAGCACCAGCACGGTCAGAAGCAGCACAACGACGGTCGCGGCAAGGACCGGCTTGATCGGAAGCTTCTCCTGCCAGCCGGGCCGCAGCAGCCGTTTCTTTTTCGGTTGTAATTGCTCGTTGAACTTGGTTTCCATATC
>CAMNHT010000071.1 GCA_946539625.1 uncultured Clostridia bacterium
GGGCTTCACGCGTTGCGGTGTTCGGGCTCGGCGGCGTCGGAAGCTATGTCGTGGAAGCGCTGATGCGCAGCGGCGTCGGCACGCTCGATCTCATCGACGACGACGTGATCGCGCTGAGTAACCTCAACCGGCTTTTGTACGCGACGCAGGAAAACGTCGGGCAGCCGAAAACCGAGGTCGTGGCAGCGCGGATCAAAGCGGTCTGCCCCGACACGGTCGTACACGCGCACCGATGCTTTTATCTGCCCGAGACGGCGGACCGATTCGATTTTACCCAATACGACTATGTTGCCGACGCAATCGACACGGTGTCCGGAAAGCTCCAGCTCGTCATGCAGGCGCACGAAGCGAATGTGCCGATCATCAGCTCGATGGGCGCCGGCAACAAGCTGGACCCCTCCGCGTTCGAGGTTGCGGATATCTCGAAGACAAGCGTATGTCCCCTTGCGCGGGTCATGCGGCGCGAGCTCAAAAAGCGCGGGATCGAGCATCTGAAAGTCGTCTATTCCAAGGAACCGCCGATCGAACCGAACGGCGACGCGGAAGAAAGCGGCGCGCATCAGAAACGGCAGACGCCCGGAAGCTGTGCCTTTGTGCCGTCGGTTGCCGGGCTCATCATGGCAGGCGAGATCATCCGTGATCTTTGCGGGATCAAACGATAAGAAACCAAAGGAGAGGATCATATGAAACTGGCTGAAGCACTGCAGGAACGCGCAGACCTGAACCGTCGCATCGAACAGCTGCGCGCGCGCATCACGGCAAACGCGCTGGTACAGGAGGGCGAAAAGACCGCCGAGGATCCGCAGGCGCTGCTCGACGAGCTGAAAGCGTGCACGGAACGCCTGAGCGCGCTGATGCGCGCGATCAACCGTACAAACTGCGAAACGGTCGTCAGCGGCGTAACGCTTACCGATCTGATCGCCGAACGGGACAGCAAGCGCGTTCTCCTTTCGGTATACCACGACACGGTGGACGCCGCAAGCCGCGCGGTCAGCCGTGCGACCCGCAGCGAGATCCGGATCCTGCCCGCGCTCGACGTAAAAGCGCTGCAGGAAAAGGCGGATCTGCTCTCGAAGGAGCTTCGTCTGCTTGACAATACCCTGCAGGAACAGAACTGGAAGACCGAGCTGATCGGATTGTAAGCGCAAAGACGGTATCCGTGCGGGGCGAATGCATCTCGGCGGCGGAGAATGCAGCCGCACTCAGGTGGCGCCGAAGGGCAGGCGCAGGGACGGAAATCCCGCTGATCGTTTTGCCCCGATCGTGTACGAGCGCACCGATATCCTGCATCGTTATCACCGCGCATTGACCGCACGGAGAGGGCGGGTTCGGGGAGCCTTTGCGAATCCGATGTGACCGCGGCTCTGCCGCAGAAAGTGAGAGATTATGCCGGGACCGATGGGCGGCGGAAAAGGGCCGCGCGGTTTTTTGACCGATGAAGAGAAACAATCCATGCCGAAGGTGAGCTGGACGCTCATCAAACGCATCCTGTCCTATCTGAAACCGTACTGGTTCCAGTTTCTGCTCGTGTTCCTAACGATCCTCGTTTCCGCAGGCGTGGGACTGCTGCCCAGCATCATCACGGGTCGGATCGTAAACGAGGCGCTGGTCGGCAAGGACATGAAACTCCTCGTCCAGCTTCTGATCGCCGCGTTCGTCACGCTGACCGTGTCGCAGGTGATCGGGGTTCTGGAAAGCTACATCAACGCGTGGATCTCGAACAAGATCATCTACGACATGAAAAACCAGATGTACGGGCATCTCCTCAGCATGCCGCACGCGTTCTTCACCACCGAAAAGCAGGGCGACATCATCACGCGTATGAACAGCGACATCGGCGGCGTTTCGAGCGTGATTTCCGGCACGCTCACAAGCATCGTGCGCAACATTGTCGTTGTAGTGACCACACTCGTCGCGCTGTTTACGATGAGCTGGCAGCTTGCTCTGGTCGGAATCGTGGTGATCCCTCTGCTGATCCTTCCGACGCGCTCCGCGGGCAAAACGCGCTGGAAGCTTGCAAGTGAAAGTCAGACGAAGCACGATGAGATGAATCAGCTTGTCAATGAAACGCTTTCCGTTTCGGGTTCCCTGCTCGTCAAGCTGTTCGCGCGGGAAGATCGCGAGATGCAGCGCTTCGAAACCGTCAATGACGAGGTAACGAAGCTCTCCATGAAGGAGCAGCGCAGCGGCAAATGGTTCATGGTGCTGATGGGCATGTTCACGGAGATCGGACCGCTTCTGATCTACTTCGCGGGCGGATATTTCATCATCACAAAGACCGATCCTTCGCTGAACGTCGGCGTCATCACCTCGACCGTCATGCTGATCAATCGGCTCTATCGGCCTGTTCAGTCGCTTCTGAATATCCACGTGGACTTCACGCGATCGCTCGCGCTGTTTACGCGTATCTTCGATTATTTCGATATGGTGCCCACGATCCGACAGCCCAAGCAGCCGCGCTTTCCCGTTGTTCGCGGCGAGGACATCCGCTACGATCACGTTGCGTTCTCGTATTCCGAGGACAAGCCGCTTCTTTCCAATATCGACTTTACCGTTCCCGCCGGAAAGATGTATGCCATCGTCGGTCCGTCCGGGTCCGGCAAGAGCACGATCGTAAACCTCCTCCCCCGTCTGTATGACGTGAATGCGGGCAGCGTGCGCATCGGACACAACGACGTGCGTTCCTTTGACCTGACACACCTGCGAAACAGCATCGGCGTGGTCACACAGGATTCATACCTCTTTAACGGCACGATCCGGGAAAACCTGCTCTATGCGAAGGAGGACGCGACCGATGAGGAGCTGATGGAAGCGATCGAAACCGCCAGCCTTACCGAGTTCATCCAAAACCAGCCGAACGGGCTTGACACAGTCGTCGGCAATCGCGGGCTCAAGCTTTCGGGCGGCGAAAAGCAGCGGCTCTCGATCGCGCGGATCATTCTCAAGAACCCGGCGATCCTGATCCTCGACGAGGCAACCTCCGCGCTTGACTCCATCTCGGAAAACGCGATCCAGGACGCGCTCGAACAGCTGATGCAGGGACGCACGTCCATCGTCATCGCGCACCGGCTTTCGACGATCCTCAAGGCCGACCGCATTCTGGTCGTCGCGAACGGAACCATTTCGGAGCAGGGCACGCACGACGAGCTGCTCGCAAGAAACGGTATCTACCGCGAGCTCTACGAAACCCAATTCCGAAAGGTCATCGAGCGTGAAGCCGAAAAGGCGGAATAGCAATCTGCGCAAAGCAGCGGGATCGAAAAGGTCCCGCTGCTTTTTGTATTCCCTTATTGTATGTCAGTTCCCATTTGTGCCGAAGTATGCTGAGATCTGCTCATCTGTGAGTCCGAGCTCGCGTCGGATGCTTTTGATCATCGCAGGATTGACATCACGGACATATTGTCTGATCTCCTCGATCATACCCTCCCAATTTTTCGGTCCGCCCCACTGCGCCATCTCGTTCGGGATCTCGCTGCGGATCTCGGCCGCCATCCGATCGATCATTTCCGTCACGTTCTGCTCCGAAAGACCGGTGGATAAGAGTTCTGCCATCCTGACAAGGAACTGCTCCCGGAAGGTCTCGTTCTTGAGAAGCATGCGAAAGATACTGCCGATCTGCGGTGCATCATAAACAGCTTGAAACGTGTTAAGATTGAAAAACCCGAGGTCAACGTCCACAAGCCCGCAGCGCCATTTTCCGTCTTCGGTGCTGTACAGATATCGCATATTGCCTTCGATGTCAAAATTGCCGCAGTATGCTTCAAAGATCGCCCAGTCGATCAGACTGGACAGATCAAGCCGTTCGGCAACATAGTCATAGTCCTCCTCGGTCGTCATGCTGTGGGCCGACACGTAGGTCTGTACATCGGAAAGCGTGGTGCCGCTGCTGATGAAGTTTTTGCTCATGGTCACGGTTTCTTCCGGGAAGCCCATGTTGGATGCATAAAAAAACGGTGTATACTGCTCCCGGATCGCATAGATTCCCCAATACTCTCCGTTCAGATACAATATGACATATTTGGAATTCTGGGACAGCATGGTCGGGCTGTACTGCTTCGCAAGTCTGTGCAGCAGATTGTCCCGGAGCATAGACGAATATGTGCTTTCCTTGTCAGCGCGGAGAATCACCGATTTGAACACCGTGACAGCGCCGTCGCCGAAGATATCATAATGCAGCGGACCGTCGTAAACGCCGCTGAACTTCAGCGTAAAGGATTTTTTATCTTCGGTCATCAGGGATGTGATCCCGTGCATCTTGATCCCGCATTCCGTTGCCCAGGTTCCGTCGGGTCCGAAATACGCCGCGCTTGCCGGGTACTCAATCTCCTTCCGGAACATGCTGTCAACGTAGATGCCGGTTGAGCTGTTCCAGAGGTGATCCGGGTCGGTCACAAGACTGACGATCGGCAGATCGTGCTGTTCGCCGATGAGATAGCTCGCGGTCACGATACGGCTTTCCTTTTTTCCCGGTTCATAGGAAACGGACCGCAGCACCGTCGTGTGATCGAGGCGGATCGGTCCGGTATACAGGTTCGCGCTCCGGTCCGGATCGCTGCAGTCCGTTGTGTAGTAGATCGTTCCCTCGGCGCTGAGCGTCACGTCAAGGGAAGCGACATCGTTATAGACGCCGGACGGCACGGAAGCGACCGGTTCGGCGCTGATCATTCGTTCTCCGGGCTCGTTCTCCTTTCCGGGCGTCGGATCCATATAGAAGAACCCGCCCGCGCCGTCTGCGGCGCGTCCGTAGGAATTGTGATACGGGATTCGATACAGATGGACATAGTCGATCAGTTTCCCGTTTTCGAACAGAAACAGATTGTCCTCCTGTGCATTCAGTGCAAAGTTTGCGTGCACATAGTTCCTTGTGGAATACTCCGGGTGTCCGGACAGGATCAGGATATAAAACTCACCCGGCTGAAGCGTCACGTCCGGAAGCGTGTAACGACCGCTTTGCTTCGAATCGTCCGAAATGCTGTATGCCGCAAGATCAGCGGGCTCCGACGAAACGTTTTTGATCTCGAGCCAGTCATAAAACTCACCCGATTGACTGAGGTATGCGTCGTTTGCGGTCATGACCTCCCAGATGGCGATCGCGCCGGAAGATGAACGCTGTCCGGCAAACACGGCGTATCCGTCCGTCGTGTTCGGAAATCCCGGCGACGGATATTCGCATACGATCTGCTCCCCTGTCTTCGGATCGATCACAAGAGAACGGTTCTCATCCATCGGGCCGAAAGAAACTGTCTCGGCAATCCCGCCGAGCGGATCGACAAGGTATACAGAGTCGCCTGCCGCCGAAAGCGCCATCGGCGCAAACAGCTCGCCGTCGATCTCACCGTCGCGGTTTCCGGCTAAGAAGATGACCATAGACTCACCCGGCTTCAGCGTACGGTCCGGAATCTTCCACTGCGTCAGATCGTCCGCATCGTCCGACAAGAACCAGCCGGAAAGCGTACAGACGCTGTCACCGGTGTTGGTAAGCTCGACCCAGTCGTGAAACAGCCCGGTCGCATCCGCGCAGATCGAGCGGTTGCTTGCCATGATCTCCGTGATATGGATCGAAACATTCTCCGGATCGGTCGATCGGACAAACATCTCACGACCTTCGGGCGTATTGGGATAGCCCGGTGTCGCGTCAAATGTGAGGCTCCAGCTTCCGTCCTCCAGGCATGCGTAAGACTGGTTCTGTTCTGTTGCGACGGTCCGAACCATGTCGGCGACGGTCCCGTCCGGATGAAACAGCATAACGTTCTCTCCGCCCGCCTTGGTCAGTCCGAAATGCGCCGTTTCCTCCCCCGTCTGTGAGCATGGAACGACAAGGTATGCGCCCGCTTCGAGAATCGTGTTTTCCGGGAAAAGCCAGACAGGCTCCATCCCGCCATCAGAGAGCCCGTATCCGTCAAGCTGCACCGGCGCATCGGAGACATTTTGAAGCTCGATCCAGTCTGTGCAGTCGCCTCCGACCGTCATATAAACCGAGTTGGACGTCATGATCTCACTGATTCGCACGTCGGAGGGAAACCGGATTATGTGATGCTCCGTCCATCGCTCAGATCCTTCGCGCGTGTTGGGATATCCCGGTGTTACATACGGCAGCAGCCCCCATGTGTGTGTCTCGTCATACCCTTGCGAAACATCCCTTTCGGCAGCTGCCGTTTTCACTGTCTCGATCACAACAGAATCCGGATTCAGGAAATATATGTCCTCGCCTCCGTTCTTCGAAAGGCCGAACGCGGCGTAGTACCGCCCAGTCACATCCTTGCTGCAATGGATGATCAGATATCCGTGCGGTTCGATCACCGTATCCTCCGGGATCACGTACCGTTCTCCGCTCTTCCTGTCGCTGAGCTGATAACCGTCCAGAGTAACCTTGCGGGCGGAGTCGTTGTACAACTCGATAAAATCGCAGCAGACACCGTCGGCGTTCGCATAAGAGCCGTTAGACGTCAGGACCTCGTTGATGCGGACCGGAAATCGACCGGGATCGACCGCGCTCGACGTTTCCGAAAGCCGGATCATGCCGAATACAGCAACAAGTACGACCGCAGTCAAAGTCGCTCCGATCAGTATGATGCGATAACGTTTTTTGATCCACTCAAGAAGATGCAAAGCCCGGGGTCCTCCGAAAAAAGGCATATTTCTACAGATAAGCACAATATACCACGATCTCGCAGCACCGTCAACAATCTGGTCGACGGCACATCAAAAAAGGTCTCCCGAGGGAGACCTTTTCGATTTGGGAGATTATAAGGTTCGGGATCAGACGATGCCCTGCGCCATCATGGCGTCCGCAACCTTCTTGAAGCCCGCGATGTTTGCGCCCGCAACGAGGTTGTAGCCGAGGCCGCACTCCTCCGCCGCTTCGACGGATGCCTTGTGGATGTTGTACATGATGGTGTGGAGCTTCGCATCGACCTCTTCCGCCGTCCAGGAGAGACGCTCGGAGTTCTGGCTCATTTCGAGAC
>CAMNHT010000072.1 GCA_946539625.1 uncultured Clostridia bacterium
TTGACCAGCCGGGGGTCAGCTCCTTGGCGCTCGCATAGCGGGTCACGCCGCCCACAACCTGCGGTTCCAGTTTCGTGGCAAAGCCTGCGGCAATCCCCGCCGCCATGATCAGGATCGTTACGATCCAGACGATCTTCTTCCCGACGCCCCTGATCCCCAGCGCTTCTGCGCAAACGGGAAAGAGCAGCGGGATCAATCCGCAGTGCAGCACAAATCGCGGCAGACTCAATCCTTTCAGTGCGTCGCCTTCCGGCAGAACGGTCCCCAGCGACAGAATCAGCGCGTCGTAAAACAGTCCGAACGCCACCAGCGCCATCCAAAGCGCGGAGACTTGTTTTGTTTTCCGCCAAAGGCAGAACAGCAGCACCGTAAACAGCAAATTCAATGCTGTTAAAACCCACATGGTTACGGGCATAGCGGTAATCAGAAATTCTCGCATATTCAATCCTCCGTATCTTTTGCACCCATTCGCGCTTCGATCGCGGAAACGGTCTGCGCCCATTGCTCACCGGGCGTGATCTTTGCCGTTCCGTCTCCGCTTTGCGCGCCGTAGCTGCCGAACTGTGCATGGTTTCCGCCTTCGATGACGCATTCCTTCGCGTCGGCAGGCAGGTTCGTCCGGCATGCGTCGTACTTCCCGACGTTCAGCACGCCGTCCTCCGTTCCGACGACGGACAGAACGGCAAGTCCGCTGTCCGTGAGATCATCGGTCGCGTACGCGGCAAGCAGGATAAGACCTTCCAACGCGTCCGCATGCGTTGCGGCATAGCGCGCCGCAAACGCTCCGCCGAGAGAATGTCCGCCGATGTACCAGCGGTTTATCTCGGGATACTGCTCCGCGATCCCGTCCGCCGCGTTCGGCGCGAATACCGCCAGATTGCACGGCATATGAACGAGCACGCAAAGGATCCCGCGTTCCGCGCACGCCGCCATCAGCGGCGCGTACGCCTCATATTGCACCTTCCCGCCGGGATAGAAGATCAATCCCGCCGTGGGATGCTCCGGGACAAAGGCGATCCGTCCGTCCGCCGTCTCAACGGTGACGCCCGCAGGCGGGTTCGCGATCGTTTCCATCGCATCGGGCGAGGCATGATAATAGGTCCCGAGATAGACTGCGACGCCCGCGATCAATGCCAGAATCAGCAGGATCGCGAGCAGTCGCCCTAAGTTGCGTTTCTTTTTGGAAACTGCCATGCTCAAAGGCTCTCCCTTTCGGCAAGCCCCGCTTTATGCAGAATCCAGGTCGCCGCGAGGATGCAGAGCTGCGCAGCGGTGTTGATGCCTTCTTCCACCCAGTTCATGGTCGCGTTGTTGCCGAATTCCCGGCTGCCGAGATAGCCCATGCCCATCAGCAGGATGAAGGAGAGAACGTACAACACCACGGAGCCCCACTTTTTCATTCTGGCTGCCGTGCGCGTCATTGAGCCGCAGAAGCCCAAGTAACCCAGTACCATGAAGATGATAAACACCATCGCGCCGCGTTCCTGCGGAACCGCCGCAACCGGCGCAACGGCAAACGCCTTTCCCTTGCCCTGCGGAAAAAAAGAACCCGCAAAGAGCCCGACACCGAGCAGCAGAAAGCCCACCGCCTGAATGGGCAGAAACGCATCGTTCAGAAGATACAGATCTGCAACGCCGAGCGTGTAGAACAGCTTCCACGTCGCCTTGTAGATCCCCGCAGCAAGCACCATGATGACGCCTGCCGCCATCAGCGCGAACGCGCCTTTGCTGAGCTTGTTGTACAGATCCCGCATCAGCAGAATGCCCGAAAAAGCAAAGAGGATCACGGGAATATAGTCAAATAATGCCAATCCGACCGTCATGTTTCTTTTCTCACTTCTTAAAACCTGACGATCTGACGCACGTCATAGCCGGCTTTCACAAAGTCGGTATCGTACATCTCATAGGCCTTGGGCGTGATGCGGATCAGTGCCACGTCGACCTTGGCGGCTTTCATCACGTCATAGGGGATTCCCTTGAACGCAAGCACCTTCTTGAACAGCTCGCAGCGCGGCGGATAGAGCGTCGCCTCGCCCATGACCTGCAGACCGTGGGAATCGTTCTTGTCACCGTAATACTCAAAGATCGCCAGTGACACGTTCGGGCTCTTTTCGAGTCCGATGAACTTGTCGCCGCCCTCGGAATAGAGATAGAATTCGCCGTCCATGTAGGTATACTCGATGGGCGTGCAGCGCACGAAATCGCCGATGCCGGTCGCGAGCGCGCAGGTGTTGTGGTTTTCAATGAATTTTACGATGTGCGCAAGCGCAGCGTCCCGCTCCATGTGCTTTGCGGTCTGCTGCTGGATCTTCCAGAAGTTTTGAAAATGCGCAATGTCCAGTTTTTCTTCCGTCATTTCAGGTTCCTCCTCTGTTGATGTGTCGGTTCCGAACAGCGTCTTTCGGAAAAAATCCGCCGTGGCGTCCGCGCCGAGCGCGGCTTTGACGGGATCCGTAGCGGGACCGCCGTGGATCAGCAGTCCTTCGCTGTATGCCTTCGCCTTTTCCCGTTTGGCGGTCTGATCGCAGGCAGGCGCTTCCTTGCAGGCGTTCAGATATGCGTTGAGATACTCGGTTTGGATCTGTTCCATCCGGTCGCGTTCCGCCGCGCCGCCCTTCTTGATGATGGGCGTTCCGACGCGCATACTGTCGTACCAATGCTCGCCGGGATCCTGATCGGGAATGTCCTTTGCCTGCTTTGCAAGACGCTCAAGCTCCGCCGTTTCAAATCCCTTTTCAAGCGTGGTGTCGAACAGTTCCAGATACAGCATTTCCGCGCCCATTGCAGAGATCCGGTCGACGGAAAGCAGCGGCGCGTCCACCTCAAACGGGTTGACGATCAGGGTGGTCATGTTCATCTTGCCGCCCATACCTTGTGCTTCCATCAGGCTCACGCTGCCGAGCCCCTCGGCTTGATAACGCCGCGTGGCAAAGTCCATGCCGGACGCCTGAAAGCAAACGGGCTCTTTTCCGATCTCTGTCAGCGGATACACCCGAGATATCCGTTTCAGCAGCTTATTTTCCATCTTACTGTCTCCAGTCGATCAGGTGATAGATGGGCAAAAACGGAATGATGATGGGCGTTTTGTTGGAGTATTCCACATATTCAGGCATCTTCCAGCAGCGCTTGGTCTGACGGGTTTCCAGCCGTTTTGCACCGTTGAACATGATATAAACGATGGTCACGTAGCCGATGATCGCAACGACCCACTGCCAGCCGCGAAGAACGGGCAGACCGGAAACGAGCACGCCGGTCCAGACGAGGATCTCGCCGAAGTAGTTCGGGCAGCGGCAGAGCTTAAAGAGACCCTTGGTCGCCACCATGTTCGGGTTCTCCTTTTTCTGCGCGGACTTCTGCGCGTCGGACACGGCTTCGAGGATCAGGCCGATGGCGCTGATCGCCACGCCGATCCACAGAAAGACGGATTCATTCACCGCGGTTTCACGGGCAACGTTCTGGATGCGGTAGTACATGGGGGACGTCTGCATCATGAACAGCGCGCCGTTCATCAGCCACATCGAAAAGAGAACGGGGAACTTCATTTCCTTATCGCCGCCTGCGGAAGAAAGCGTCTTGCGATAGGCCGCGTTTTTGGTTTCCCGGATCAGCAGGAAGAGACCGAGGCGCAGACCGTAAATAAAAATCACGGCACAGAGAATGATAAAGGGCAGCGTTGCGGTTTTATACACCAGCGACAGAACCAGCAGCGCGGCGGCGATGCAGCTCATGGCAAGGCCGTAACCCACGGACATGAACCAGATGAATTTCTTGAAGCCGACGGAGCAGCCTAAGAGACCCGCTGCAAGAACGATCAGAATACAAGCTTTCGACATAACCGTTTACCTTCCTTTCTCACTTACGCATATCCGCAAAATAGTCGTTGATGTACGCCTTGAAGGAGTGCTCTCCGACGATCGTATCCCCGACGAGATCGTGGCTTAACGTCCACTGCGAGAAGAGAATGATGTCGTGCTTGCCCGCCTTCTTGATGAACGGCATGTTGGCGAGAATGCCGAACATCCGATAGGACGACCACTTGATGATGCAGGGCTTATCGCCTGCCGCCATGCACATCTTCGCCATTTCAAGATAGGTCCACGTTTCCTTGCCGCCCACGGAATAGGTCTTTTGGGAATCTTCCATGTGCGCAACGATGAACTCCGCAAATTCCGGACAGTCCACGACGTTCGCCTTGACGTCGCCGTACTTCTTCAAAAGCTGCATCTCGCCCTTTTCCACGTAGGGACGGAAGACCTTTGCGATGTCGTAGAAATAGCCGGTGGGACGGTGGATCACGTAGTCGATGCCGCTCTTCTTCAGCTCGTTCTCGAACATATACTTGGCGTGCAGCATCGGCACCTTCTCCGCGCCCGGTTTGTCGCACGAAATGACGGAGATGTAGGTGAACTTTCTGACGTTCGCCTTCTTCGCCTCGTTCAAAAGATTCAGATTGCCCTGATAGTCGATATCATAGGCGGTGAATTTCGTGGATGCAGAGGTCAGACCCATGGTTGTGATGACGATGTCCGCGCCGTCGCACAGACCCGTCAGCGTCTCCGGGTTGGTGGCGTCGATGGAGACAAAGCGATACTTGCCCTCCGTGCCCTCGACGGGACGCTCTTTCAGGTCCGCTGCTACGATTTCATGACCGGTGCCGCAGAGCACCCGCAGGATCTCGGCGCCCAGGTTGCCGAATGCGCCTGCTAAAACGATTTTCATATTCAGAACTCCTTTCCGGTTTTATTTTTTCTTTTCTTTATTGCGCTTGTCGTTGATGATGTCCATATGCTCGGCGGTGATCAGGGTCACGTTGTTTTCGCGCGCCCACTGCACGCAGCCCTTTAAGGCCGTGGGCAGGAAGATGCGGGGCACCTTCACCAGCTTTGCGCAAGCCTCATCGGTGAATTTGATCTTATCGTCGATGCGATCCGCGGCGTAGCGAACGGACTGTACGCTGGTCTGCCGCATCGGCAGCAGCTCGGGGATCGGACGGCGGAATCTGGTGTACCAGAAATTCTTGCTGTCGCGATAGCCGTAATCTACGGGAACGCGCGGGAAATCGGAAGCCTTCACGCCGTTGACAATGCCGTCGTACTGCTTCTGCTTCATCAGGATATGGTCGATGCGCAGAATAAAGTGCGCGCCGAATTCGGACGTGATGCCGTTAAAATCATGATACGGTCCGGGATAACCGTTGAGCTCGCCGGGCTTGTCGTCCTGCGCGCCGTCCAGCTCGCGCATCCACGTGCATTCAAAAACCTGATAGCTTTCCGCGATCACCTTCGGGAAGCGCTCGCCGGGATGATCCTTTGCGCTCAAGCCCTCCTCTAAGGTGAACTTGCAGTCCTTCATCTTCTCTTCGGGCGTATCGCCGGGCCAGCCCATGCGAACCGCTTCCTTGAAATACTTGCGGTCGTCCGGAATGAAGTTGATGGCACACTTGCCTTCCCGCAGCAGATGCTGTGCGGTGTTGGACGAGTTGCGGCAGTTCAGAAGCATGGCATAGTAGCCCTTGCCCGCCACATAGTAAGGCGCGATGAGCGAGTAGGGCCCAAGGCTTGTCCTGCCGTCCTCCGTCAGCGTGGAGATCAGCACCGTGGGCATCGGATAGTAGGCGCTGGTCTGGTAGAAGTTGTCTACGATCCGCAGATCTTTGAAACTGGACATGATTGATTGTTTCCTCCCTTTTTATAATTTGCAGTTATGCAATGATTTTCTCTATCACGGGAATCAACCGTTCGCCCGTTCCCTCCGCGCGCAAAGACGCGGCGAGCAGCAGCTCCGCCAATACGGTGCGTTCCGTCTCCGTGCAGCGCTTATCCGTTCTTTGCAGCAAAAGATCCAGTATGCGGGAAAGCTGACGGATCAGCACGGTATGATATTCCGGCAACGGGGCAGGGTGATTATAGGTGCGCCAGACGGGCAGATACGGTTTCGAGAACGCGCGCAGCAGGGTTTCCAATTCCGAAAACCCCTTTGAAATGCTTTCCGCCCGCTCGGCAGCCTTCTCCATTCGGGTCAGGCTGATCTGCCAGTCCTCGAGCATGACGGCTGCCATCAAAGCTTCTTTGGTGGGAAAATAGTTGTATACGGTTCCCGCCGCCACACCGCAGTCCGCTGCAAGCTGACGCGTGGAAAAATCATGGGCTTCATCTTCCAAAAACCGTTTGCGCGCTGCAAAAAGCAGCTTTTCCCGCAGCTCCGGTATGATCTTCGGCATATCTCTTCCTCCCTCTTACCGTCGGTCGTTTTCATTATATGAGCGTGCTCATGTAATGAGTATAGAACGCCCTGATGCGAAAGTCAGTACGCCGCCGTGCCGGATTTCGGGGACAAAGGATGGCAAATACCCGTCCGCGCGGAACGGGTATTTGCCCGGTCGATCATTGACGTTTCAGATAGTCTACATGCAGAAGCTCATGCTCTCTGCCCTTCAGAACGGTCGCGTAAAGCTCGTTCATCAGCGGATTGTCCTGTGAGCGTTTGATCAAAGAAACCCGGTCGGAACGGTACAGACCCTCGCCGCGCTTGGCGCGGTGACGCTGCGAGATATAGGGCTGGCCGGCGCCGGAAATGCATCCGCCGCGGCACGCCATGACCTCGACGAGATCGTAATGCGCGCGTCCCTCCTTGAGCATTTCGATCACCTTCTGCGCGTTGCCGAGTCCCGAGACCACCGCGATATGCAGTTCGCGATCGCCGAACGGCACGGTCGCTTCCTTGAGGTAATCCATGCCGCGCACGCCGGTATACTTGATCTGTTCGAGCGAGGTGCGGGTCCCGTCCGTTGCGATCCTGCGAAGCACCGCTTCGGTCACGCCGCCGGTGACGCCGAAGATGACGCCCGCGCCCGACATGGAGCCGAACGGCACGTCGACCGATTCGGGTTCCAGCTCGTGGAACATGA
>CAMNHT010000073.1 GCA_946539625.1 uncultured Clostridia bacterium
AGGATATCC
Organism: uncultured Clostridia bacterium; assembly: GCA_946539625.1. The sequence goes on from CAMNHT010000073.1 coordinate 10, forward strand.
TGGTCTATTCGATCGACGAGGTGTTCATCGACGTCACGCCGTACCTTTTGCGATACAAAACAAACGCACACGACTTTGCGATGATGCTGATCCGTGAGGTTTTGGAGGAGACGCGCATCACGGCGACGGCGGGCATCGGCACGAATATGTACCTTGCAAAGATCGCGATGGATATCGTCGCTAAGCGCATGCCCGCGGATAAGGACGGCGTGCGCATCGCGGAGCTGGACGAACGGCGCTATCGCGAAGCGCTGTGGTGCCACAAACCACTGACCGATTTCTGGCGCATCGGCAAGGGCATTGCAAGGAAGCTTGAAACGTACGGCATGCACACAATGGGCGACGTCGCGCGGTGCTCGGTCGGCAAGCCGACGGATTACAGGAATGAGGACCTTCTGTATCGCCTGTTCGGGATCAACGCGGAGCTCATCATCGACCACGCATGGGGCTGGGAGCCAACCGAGATCAAGGATTGCAGGGATTATACGCCCGAGGGCAAGAGCCTGAGCCAGGGACAGGTGCTGTCGCGTCCCTACACGGCCGCGGAGGGGCGTGTTGTGGTGCAGGAGATGGCGGATCAGGTTTCGCTGGATCTGGTGCGGAAAGGGCTTTATACGGATCAGATCGTGCTGGATGTAGGCTACGATATCGAAAATCTGACCGACCCGAAGCGCGCCGAGACGTATCGGGGCGAGGTCGTAACGGACTGGTACGGAAGAAAGGTGCCGAAGCCCGTCCACGGCTCGCAGAATCTAGGAAGGCACATGGCGTCGACCGAGCGCATCGTGGAGGCCGTGCGCAATATTTTTGACCGCATTGCGGATGAAACGCTTCTCATGCGGCGGTTTACCGTGGCGGCATGCAATCTCAAAACGGCGGACGAGGTAAAGGAAGCCGAAACAAAACCGGAACAACTCGATCTGTTTACGAATTACGAGGCACAGGACGCCGAAAAAAGAGCGGAGGACGCCGCGCTCGAAAAGGAGACGCGGCGGCAGAAGGCACTTCTGGATATCCGCGATAAGTACGGCAAGAACGCCGTTGTACGCGGATTGAACCTCCAGGAAGGCGCGACGGCGATCGAACGCAATTCGCAGATCGGCGGACACAAGGCGTAGCCCCTTCGCTGCTATCTTGAGCATGGTTCGCGCGGGAAGCGTGCGATCTTCTGCCGAAGCGAAGTGAAACAAAGCGAAGTATCCGCCGAGGGATCTGAAATGTTTGCGAATACGGAGGATGATATGACAGATACATTGGAGCTCTATATCCCGAAGCCGGAGGACGGATGGTTCTATGAAACGATGATGTCCGATCCCGCGACAATGGCGTACAACGCCCCGTGGTTCCCGCCGGACGGCTGCATCCCGGATGCGGCGAAGGAGTGGAAACGACTTTGTAAGGATTGGATCGGCGCAGAGCCGGAGCGGTTTTATGCGTATCTGAAAAGAACGTCTGACGGCGGTTTTGTCGGAGACGTATGCTTCCACTTTACGCCGGAGTACGGCTGGTGGGATATGGGCGTCGTGATCTTTGCGCCGGAGCGCGGCAAGGATTACGGAACACAGGGACTGCGGCTTCTTGCCGGGCATGCGTTTTCGCACGGCGTTACGCGGCTGCATAACGAATTTGAAACGACGCGCTCCGCGGCGTACCGGATGCACCGCGCGGTCGGCTTCCGCGAGACCGGACGCAGGGACGGGATCGTCGAATTTCTGCTGACAAAAGAGGCTTTTCAAAGGTGGGAGCATATGGAACCGAGAGAGTTTCTGGACATTCTGCACGTGGCGGAGCGGCTCAAAGACACGCCGCGGCACTGTACGACATCGAAGGGACGGCGGGAGAGCGTCGCGGAGCACAGCTGGCGGATTTCGCTGATGGCGATGCTCCTGAAAAGCGAGTTTCCGGAGCTGGATATCGACAAGGTTACGCGGATGTGTCTCATTCACGACCTCGGCGAGTGCTTCACCGGCGACATTCCGACGTTTTTGAAGACAGCGGAGAACGAGCGGACCGAAGAAGAACTGCTGGACGTATGGGTCGGGAGCTTACCCAAGGCGGTTTCCGGCGAAATGGCGGCGCTCTATGCCGAGATGAACGCGTTGGAAACGCCGGAAGCGAAGCTCTATAAGTCGCTCGACAAGCTTGAGGCAGTGATTCAGCACAACGAGTCGCCGATCGAAACCTGGGAGCCGCACGAGTACGAACTGAACAAGACCTACGCGTTCGACATCGTGGCGTTTTCGGACTGGCTCATGCAACTCAGAAAAGAGATTTACAACGAAACGATCGAAAAGATCGAAGCAAACAAATCATACAAAAAAGGAGAATCCAAATGAAAATCATTGCAACAAACGAAGCCCCCGCGGCGATCGGACCGTATTCACAGGGCATGATCGTGGGAAACCTCGTCTACACCTCGGGACAGATCCCGGTGGACCCGAAAACCGGCGCGATCGCGGGAGAAACGATCGAAGCGCAGGCGGAGCAGTCGCTTAAGAATGTCAAGGCGGTCCTCGAAGCGGGTGGAGCGACGATGGACAGCATCGTAAAGACGACCTGTTTTATCGCGGATATGGCGGATTTTGCGGCGTTCAATGCGGTCTATGCAAGCTATATCAAAGGCGCGCCGGCGCGGTCCTGCGTTGCTGTGAAGACACTGCCGAAGAACGTGCTGGTCGAGATCGAAGCGATCGCCGAGATCGTAAAGTGACGGGAAGGGACGCGGCATGAGCGACGCAAGGAAGCAGTACGGCGACATCATCGACCGGGAACACCCGGATTCACCGAAGCATCCGCGGATGCCCCGGAAGAATCGCGCTGCCCAGTTTGCGCCGTTTGCCGCGCTGACCGGTTACGACGATCTGATCCATGAGGCGGCGCGATATACCGAACGGCGAATCGTACTGGACGAGACTAAAAAAGAGGAGCTGAACCGAAAGCTTCACGTGCTTCTTCGCTTAGACCCGCCCGAGGAGGCGATCTTTACCTGCTTTGTGCAGGACGCGAAAAAGAGCGGCGGCACGTATGAGGACGTGACGGGAAGGATCGTAAACGCCGACTTTCTGTACGGGTACATCACTCTCGATTCGGGGCGGGTGTTGGACATCGGCGACGTCATTGAGATCGAGAGCGAAGCGTTCCTTACCGAACGTTTCTGACCTCGAAACGCACTTGTGCGCATGTGTGAAGACGGTTTTAACTTTCCGTAAACATCGCCTTGAACCGGTTGACCTTGCTCCTGCTTCGGAGTAAAATACTCTTGAAAACAAGAGCGGGAGGACGATGAGATGGAAGAAAAGAAGACGACTCCGATTCTCACGGATAATACCGAGATAGAGGATAAGGAAGTTCCGTTTGAAGATCTGATCTCCGAACTGCGCTATTGATGCATCAAAGAAAAAGGTGCCGTTCGGCATCTTTTTTCATATCTGCAAACAACAAAATCCCGCAAGGGAAATATGAAGAAGCGAGAACAATTCAATGGATAAACGCAAAAGGATCCTTTCATGTATCGCCGCCGCGGCAGCGGCGCTGATGCTGATTGCCTGTACGGCGGGCGGTACGGAAGCGCATATGACGGAAACGCAGGCAACGGAAGCCCCGTATGAAACGGCAGAATCGCCGTCCGGCGCGGTCGGACAGTCAGAAAACCGCCTTGCGGACGGGACGCATCGGGTTGCGATTTACAGCAATCTTGTCACTGACGACAGCGGACGCACGTGGGCAACGCTCGGCGAATTGAAATACGAGGAGATTCCGGACAGCGAGATTACGAAGATACGGGTCAGCGACAGCGTTACGCTGCATGATTACAGTTTTGTGGTTCGCACCGTTGAGCTCAGGGAGGAGAACGGCGAGCGGGAGATCCTGTTTAATGACGGAACGGAGTGCTGCGTATATGTGCCGGAGGCGAACGTATGGCGGTTTATCTCCTCGAGCGGGGAGCCGTATACATACGAGGATGGGCAATGCGTTATGCCGATCGCCTTTGACGCGACCTATACCGACGAACTCACGCCGTTTGCCGAAGGACGCAATGTGTACGGCATGCCGGATGACGGCGATCCCACGATCGGCATGATTGATGAGCTTGGGGATTATTTCCGCCACTATCCCGGGATGGAATTCGAGTATGCGACCGTCACCGTTCGGGACGGCGAGATCGCGGACGTATTGATCGAGTATCACCCGTAACACAGCAGGAGGAACCATGCCGTTTGAGATCATTCGGGACGATATCACGCGCGTAGCTGCGGACGCGATCGTCAACACTGCAAATCCGGAGCCGGTGATCGGCGCGGGAACCGACAGCGCGATTCATCGCGCCGCCGGAGCCGGGCTTCTTGCCGCGCGCAGGGAGATCGGAAGGATTCCGGTCGGCAGCGCCGTGGAAACGCCCGCATTCGATCTTCCCGCAAAATATGTTCTGCATACCGTTTCGCCTGCATGGAAGGACGGCATGCACGGTGAGGAAGTACGGCTTCGGCAATCGTACGACGCGGCTCTTGCGCTTGCGAATCGGCTCGGCTGCAATTCCGTGGCGTTTCCGCTTCTGTCATCCGGAAGCTACGGATTTCCGAAGGATCGCGCGCTGTCTGTGGCGATCCGCGCGTTTTCGGAGTTCTTGCTGACCCATGAGCTTCGAATCATTCTTGTCGTGTTCGGTCAGGATTCTTATGCGCTTGTACACGGGCTGTTCGGAGACCTTCGGGCATACATCGACGATCGTTACGTCAGCATAGCGGAAAGGACCGAATACGCGCAGAATTCGGAGAAAAGCGATCGCCCTTGCATCCCGAACCGCCCTCAGTTTCGTGCGGAAGCGCGATATGAACCAAAAGCACCCTGCCCGCCGATGGGAGGGAACAAACACGGCAAGGCGTCTTTTTTTACCGATCTCACTGCGACAACGGCGGAGGATGCGGCGACGTTTGACGGCGTGCCCGCCGCAGGAAGTTTGTCGTCGATCTTCGATCACGTGGAAAGCACGTTTTCGGAGCACCTTCTGGATCTTCTCAATGAGTGCGGTGAGAAGGATTCGGACGTATACCGCCGCGCGGAGATCAGTCGACAGCTGTTTCATAAGATCATCAGCAACAAACACTATCAGCCGACCAAAAGCACGGCGATCCAGCTTGCTTTAGGACTTCACCTGAACCTTGCGGAAACGCAGAAGCTGCTTGAAAAGGCGGGCTATGCGCTGACAAGGAGCAGCAAAACGGACCTTGTCGTGCAATATTTTATCGAGCATGGCGAGTATAGCATTGTCGTCATCAACACCGCGCTGTTCGACTGCGGGCTGCCGCTTTTGAAAACCGGCAGCGCAAGCTGAAAATGTCAACCGGGAATTGACAAAAACCTCCTTTCGTTTTGGTATCATCGGATCATCAAAACAAAGGAGGTTCTTTTTTATGAACAACAATCTCACGGAACTGGTCTTTATTCTGGATCGCAGCGGCTCTATGGCGGGGCTTGAGACGGACACGATCGGCGGTTTCAACGCCATGGTCGAAAAGCAGAAACGCGAGCAGGGCGACGCATTTCTTTCCGCCGTTCTGTTCAGCGATACGAGCACGGTGCTTTACGACCGCGTCGATATCCGAAAGGTCGAGCCCATGACGGAGCGGCAGTACTTCGTCGGCGGATGCACGGCGCTTCTGGACGCGATCGGCGACGCGGTGCATCACATCGGCAACGTCCATAAGTACGCCCGCGAGGAGGACCGCCCCGCAAAAACGGTCTTCGTCATCACCACGGACGGTATGGAGAACGCATCGAGACGGCACACCTACGACGAGGTGCGCCGCATGATCGAACGGCAGCGCGAACGCTATGGATGGGAATTTTTGTTCCTCGGGGCGAACATGGACGCGGTTTCCGCGGCGCGCCGGTTCGGCATCCGCGAGGATCGCGCCGTACGCTATGAGTGCGACGCGAAAGGCACCGCACTGAACTTCGAGGTCGTCAGCGAAACGATCGGCAGCTTCCGCGCAGGCGCGCCGCTTGCGGCAAACTGGAAGGAAAAGATCGAACAGGACTACGAAGCCCGCGGCAAGCACTGAGAATCTCCGAAAGAAGGCAGGAAATTCGATTGACGCAGGCGTGTCGGGACGGTATAATCAAAAAGAAGAGAACGGAGGGAATACGCCATGAACAACTGCAGGACCCTGCGCGTAACCGGAAGCGGCATGATCCGCCTGAAGCCCGATACCGTACAGATCACGATGACGCTTGAGGGCATGGAGCGGGTCTATGCGGACACGCTCCGCCGTTCCGCCGACGATACGGAAACGCTGAAAAGCGCGATCGAGGCGATCGGCTTTGCGCGCGAGGATCTCAAAACACGGAATTACAACGTGCAGACGGAGTACGAGGGGTATCAGCAGGACGGCGTCTATCGGCAGCGGCTCATCGGATATCGCTTCCGCCATGAGCTGATGATCGAATTTCCGTGGGAGAACGAGCGGCTCGGAACAGTGCTCGACGCGGTCACGGAGACCGCGCTGACGCCGGAGATCCGCATCACCTACACGGTGAAGGATCGCGAGGCGGCAAAGAACGCTTTGATCGGGCTTGCGGTCGCCGACGCAAAGATGAAGGCCGAAGCGCTGGCGAATGCGGCGGGCGTGCGGCTTTCAAACATCCTGCATATCAACTACACGATCGGGGAGAGCGAGTTTGCGGTACGTCCCGTTCTGTATGCCGGCGCGGCGCGCAAGATGTGCGCGGACAACGCGGCGCCGGAAATCGTCCCGGAGGACGTCGCGGCGGAGGATACCGTCACCGTCGTGTGGAGAATCGAATGACGCCCGATCA
>CAMNHT010000074.1 GCA_946539625.1 uncultured Clostridia bacterium
TTGCCACCATGAACGCCGCGTAGAAGCCGACGCCGAACTTGCCGATGATGTCGATGTCTTCCGCGTTTTCATGCTCCTCGCGGAACGCCTGCGTGCCGCTTTTTGCGATCGTGCCGAGGTTTTGTTCGAGCTCAGCCGCGCTCATGCCGCAGCCGTTGTCCGTAATCGTCAGCGTTCTTGCGTCCTTGTTCGGTTCGAGACGGATCGTAAACTGCTCTTTGTCCACACCGGTCTCACCCCGCTGCATGGCGGCGTAGTAGCGCTTGTCGATCGCGTCGGACGCGTTACTGATCAGCTCGCGCAGAAAGATCTCGCGGTGGGTATAGATCGAATGGATCATCAGATCCAAAAGCTTTTTGGATTCCGTTTTGAATTGTTTCTTGCTCATAGTACGCCTCAAAAATAGATGTTTTAGCACTCTCATCACTTGAGTGCCAAACATATGATAGCCCTGCCGTATAAAAAAAGCAACCCCTTCGGTGAAGAGTTTGCTTGATTGTCACAATTTTGCCGGAGCATACCGGCTATGCCCGCGCGGGTCTGTTTTCGGTGATACGAAGTCATTGCGGATCGCTGCCGCCCGTCCGCCCCGCCCAGGCAGGTCGATCCTCTTTCCGAAGGATCTTTTACTGCTCGCCTCAGAAAACGAGCGTCAGGTTATTCCAGCCGAGGGAGTTCAGATAATTCGCTTCCTTTGCGGTCTTCATGACCATGCGGATGCCGACGTGCGCGGTCGGATCGTCCGATTCATGCAGCTTCAGATAGTGTACCGGATCAAAATGCACGCAATCGTCGCGGATGCGGATCACACGCGTATCCTCTTCAAGCACCAGACGGACGTCGATGTGATGCTTTTTCCGGTCTGCGCAGAAGCCGTGGGTCACGATATTGATCGCCATCTCCTCGATGCACAGTCCGATCAGCGTGCTTTCGCGGCGGTCGAGTCCGTGCGATCTGCAGAACGCAACAGCTTCCTCGGAAACGGCGATCGCGTCCTTTTCGCTCTGCACGGAACGTTCCAGACAGTTCTCCGCCGACGTGCCGAATCCCGGCTTCAGCATGCTGTATGCGTCTGCTGACAGCGTAATGCGCCCGCGGTATTTCCAGACGACGATCGAGAACGCGATCAGCGTCGCCGTTTCCCCGCAAAGGTATCCGAGCCAGACGCCGGTGATCCCGCAAAACCGGCTCAGCACAAACCCGAACAGCGCGGGGAACAGCAGATTCTGCAGAACGGAGATGATTTCGGCAAAGCCGATGCGGTTGACGCCCTGGTAGTAGTTTTTGAACGAAGCGTTCAGTGCCGACGGTACGATCGACAGCACGACCAGCCGCAACCCGTAGGCAGCGATCCGAACGGCATCCGCGTTGTCTCCGAGGAACAGCGTCACCAGCGGGACGGCAACGAGCAGCTCAATCACCATCACGCCGACGTCGAGCAGGATCGCATAGACCGTCATCGTCCGTACCAGCTCACGGATGGAATTCCGGTCGCGGTCGGTATAGAAAACGGACGCCAGCATCATGGCGACGGAACCGATCCCGCTGCCGAAGCAGTAGCACAGATTGGTTACCGTGGAGATCACCGAAAACGCGGCGACGGAGACGGTCCCCGCCGTTGCCTCCAGCAGACGGTTGAAGAACAGAACGAGCAGCACCGTGCTGATCTGGTTGATGACCGTGGGAACGCCGCAGGATATGAGGTCTTTGAAAACACGCGGACGTATCCGGCGGAAGCGGAACCGGAACATGCAGTCCTTCCGGAAGAAATACAGAATACCGATCCCGAGCGCAATGTAGTAGCTCAGCGTGGAAGCCAGCCCCATGCCGAATGTGCCGCCGCGGAAGACGAAAACGTTCAGAAGATCAAAGAGGATATCCGACACGGTCATGGCGACGACGGCGGCGATCAGCCGCGTCCGTTTGCCGGACAGCTGCAAAAACGGGACCATGATCTGCGCGCAGAGAAATGCCGGCGCGCCGATGATAAAGCCCTTGATATAGTTCTTTGTCAGATCGAAGACGGTGTTGTCCGGCGAGGCAGAACCGGCGCCTAAAAGACTTGTGAGCGGGTTCAGCAGCGCAAAGACCGATATCAGCCCGAGCGCCGAGATCGCGAAGGAGAGCAGCAGGGCCGCAGTATAGCATGCGTCGGTGCCCTCACGGTCGCCGCTGCCGATCATTTTTCCGCAAACCACCTGCACGCCGGCGGAAATCATGCTGCCGAGCGCGGCGAACACCAGAAGCAGCGGCGTCGCAAAACCGTATGCGCTCATGGAATCCACGCCGAGAAACCGACCGATCATGATACTGTCGATCAGCATGCACAATGTTACGGTCATCATTGACACGATCTGTGTGGCAAGCATCTCGCGAAACAGTTTTCTGATCATTGTCTTTCATCCCCGCTGACGTCCGATTTTTACCAATTATAGCACAGGTCCGTGCGGGAATCAATGTTTTCCGAAGGTCGGGAGACAGAAGAAACGCACCCGCTTCGCCAGAATGCGGGCGCGTCTGAAAGCATATCAGCCGTTGATGATGTACGCCGCGAGGTTCAGATACCCCGCAAAGCAGAGCCAGATGAGGTAGGGAATCTGTATGAGACCCGCCCACTTTCTGACGCGGTAAAACGCGACGGTCATCCAGATCGCGCAGCCGAACATGGCGAGAAGCACAAAGAACGCGGCAAGCCGAAGCTCCAGCGCAAAGAACAGCGGCGACCAGAGAAAGTTCAGCACAAGCTGCGCGTAAAACGGGATCAGCGCATCCTTTTTGCCCCACGGGTATGCGTTCCATACAAGCCCCGCGCCGAACCCCATCAGAAGATAGAGGATCGTCCACGCGGTGATGAACACCCACGGCGGCGGCTGCAGCGCAGGCTGCGGCAGCGCGGCATTCCGCTGCATACCGTTCATTGAAATGAGCGCGGAAAGACCGCCCACCGCAAGCGGCAGCAGCGTCCACAACAGATAGGAAAGATCGATTTTTTGCTTCTTGTTCATGGAACCAGTATATGCACCGGTCCCCGTGCGTATACCTTTATCGGCAAAATGCGCGGTCGATTTCCGTTTCGGTTTCCTTGAGGATCGCTTCCGCGTCCGCGCCGAAAATGTCCAACCCTTCCGCGCAGAACAGCACCGCGTCTTCGATGCCGTAAAACTCCTCGCCAAGCGCCTTAATATAGCCGAAGCCGTAATCGTGGCTGCGCACCGGACCGCCGGCCGTCGCAACGTACACAAGCTTTTTCGCGCGGCAAAGCGGGATCGGACGGTCGCTGTCTGCATAGTAAAAGGTCAGGTTGACCACGTTGATCTGCTCAAAGTATTGCTTCAGTGCCGCGGGGAAGCTCATGTCCCAATGCGGCGCGGCGATCACGATCGTATCCGCGCGGGCAAACTGCTTCGCAAGATCGAACATCGGATCGGAAAAGTCCTTTGCCGCAACGCAGGCGTCGCGTTTACGGAGAAACGCTTCGTCCGCTTTCGGAAAATCGACCGTTTCGAGCAGGACCGTTTCGATCGTGTCGGAAAGGTGCGAAAGCACGCGATTTGCAAGTCGTCTTGTGCGGGACGCTTCCCGCACGCATGCGTCGATAAACAGGATCATAGGCGCCTCAATCGACAAACACGCGCGTTTCAAGCCGATACATCGCTTCCTCGACAAGTGAAGCCGGCAATGCGACGTTTAAGCGGATGCTGTCCGGATCGCCGAAGTCCGCACCGCGCTGCCAGATCACGCCCGCGCGCACGCCGCGGCGCAAGAGCTCGTCCATCGGCACACCGTGCGCCTCGCACCAGCTCTTGCAGTTCAGAAACAGCATGTACGTGCCTTCGGGCAAAAACATCGAAACGCCGGGGAAGTGCGATTCCATAAAGTATTTGACGTAGCACAGATTTCCGTACAGCACGGATTTCAGCTCGTCAAGCCACTTTGCGCCTTCCGGACTGTACGCGCCGAGGAGCGCGTGCAGCGACAGCACGTTGCATGAGTTGTAATAGGTCGCTTTGCCGCAGTCCGTCACGATTTTCCGGAGCTCGTCATTATAGATGATGTGATACGAACCGATGAGCCCCGCAAGACTGAACGTCTTCGAAGGCGCATAGAACGCGATCGTGCGCATCTTAGCGTCCGCGTTGATGCTTTGCGTCGGGATATGCGTGTGCTCCCCGAAGGTCAGGTCCGCCCAGATCTCGTCGGAAAGCACGACGCACCCGCAGCGGCGGTATACGTCCATCGCCTTCTCGATCTCCGCCTTCTCCCACACCCTGCCGCAGGGGTTGTGCGGCGAGCAGAAGATAACGACCTTGATCCCGTTTTCAAGGATCTTCTGCTCCATATCGGCATAGTCCATGCGCCAGACGCCGTTTGCGTCACGCGTAAGCGGACTCGTCACGACGCGGCGGTTGAGATCTTCGAGCACGTGCAGAAAGCCGATGTAGGTCGGGCTGTGTACAAGGATCGGATCGCCGTCGCCCGTCAGCGAACGGAGCGCCGCGGAGACGCCGCCGAGCACGCCGTTTTCATAGCCGATGTATTCTTTTTCGAGTCCCTCGACGCCGTGACGCGTCTTTTGCCACCACATGATCGCGTCAAAGTACGCGTCCGGCAGCATGAAGTAGCCGTAGTTCGGGTGGTCGAGCCGCTTTCTGACCGCCCGGATAATGCTCGGCGCGGTCGGAAAACTCATGTCCGCAACCCACATCGGGATCGGGCGAAGGCCCTCCTCGACGGTCACGTCGGGATAGGGGATCACGTCGACCGCAAGCGCGTCCTTGCCGCGCCGGTCGAGGATGGTGGTGAAATCGTACTCCATAAAATTCTCCTTTGCATGCAAAGCGGCGGGGGAAAGCCCCTCGCCGCCGATGGTTTTATACGGTGCGTTGTGATATGCCCTTGATGGAATACACGGTCCAGTCATGGTCCGAGAAGGTCAGCACGGAATCGCAGTACGGGCACTTGATGCTTTCGTTGACGGACAGCGGCGCGCCGCAGTTCGGGCAGTGACGCTCGGAAACGCCCTCCGCGCGCGGCTCGGTCTTTTTGCCGATCGGACGCGACAGCGAATACTCGTAGGTCATAAACTTCTCGTGATCACGGCTTCCCGCAACGACCTTGCCGGTCTCGTCGTCCAAGGTGTAATCCGTGATGCGCGCATAGATCTCGGCGACGATCACATCCTCGCCCTTGTCCTGATAGCAGCCCTTGAGATCCACGGACAGCACGGCGACGCGCTCCACGTAATTGGTGCGGTGCGCAGCCTTGAGCTGTTTCATCTGCCGGTCAAACTGCTGATACAGCGCGTCGGCAAAGTACGGACGGATCGGCTCGACGTCGCGTTTCGTACAGCAGTCCTGCATCTTGATATACAGGTTCTGGAGCCATTCCTTGAGATCCTCCTCCGAGAAGTTCGGATCGACCTTTTTGATCTCCGCGATCGTCTTCAGCCTGGACGCCGCGGTGCGGGCAGCGCCCGGAACGGATGCGCGTGCTTTTTGCTGCTGCTTGTTCCGACTGATCGTGATGATCAGGATCACGGCCACGACGATCAGGATAATGATGAACTCCGGTCCGTCGCAGGAATCGCCGGATCGCGTTGAATAACCGCTTGACGAGCTGCCCCAGTCGGAGCTGCCCCAGTCGGAGCTGCCCCAATCGGAGCCGCCCCAGTCGGAACCGCCTCCGCCGTAATCCCCGCCGCCGGAGAAATCGCCGAGATCGGCATGCCCGATGCGCGGAACGAGCACGAACGCGGCAATGAGCAGCGCGGACAGAAGAACCAACAGGAACCGTTTTTTCATAAATGCCTCCATGAGGTGATGTCAACTTTTACAGTATACCATATTTTACGCAGAATGCGCAACAGGGAATCCGTTGCAGTCGGATTTTGCACGGAATGCGGAGGAGTTGTAAAAAAATCGGAAACACGGCGCCGGTTTCGTTGACCCGAGGGACAAGCCGTGATACGATACCGGTATCAAAGGACGCGCGAAAAAGCGCGGCGGAGGATGTTATGAAGTGCAAAAACTGCGGCGCGACGCTCGACGAAGGCGCGCTGTTCTGTCGCAAATGCGGGACCTCGGTGCTGAAGGTGCCGGAGCCGGAACCGAAGCGGAACCGAAAGGCAAAAAAGACCGCGTTCTCCGGGATATTCGATCGGGTATCCGGATGGTTCGGACGGGTCGGGAAATGGTTTTCCGGAACATATGCCGCGATCCGGAATCGGTTTGCGGGGCTCAAAACCGCAAAGCCCGCGCAAAAACGCCGATTTCTGCTGCTCTCCGGTGTGTGTGCGGCGCTGCTCATCATACTGATCATCGTGATCGCGTCCGCGGTTTCCTGCAAAAAAACGGTGCAGTACGAAACGCCGGAGAAGCTGACCGAAGCTGTCATAAACGCGCTTCGGGAGGGCGACGGTGAAACGCTGTACAAAATGACCGGACTGTCCGTGAAGGTCCTCGGCGAGCACACGGAGACCTTCGGCGCGGGCGATACGCCGGAAACGGTCATGCAGCGGTATTATGAGCGCCTTGCGGGCGACCTGTATACGGATCTGACGGCGCGGTACGGGGACGGGTACAAGCTTGAAGGCACACCGGAAACGACGCTCGTCAAGGACACGACGATCTATGAAACGAACCGTGCGCTCGGTCTTGAGGCGGAAACATACGCCGAGGTTACGACGCCCCTTTCGGTGGAGGGCGAGCCGGTCAAGACCTTGTATCTCGTTGCCGTCGAGCTGGACGGCGAGTGGAAGCTGCTCGTCGTGTACCTGTATTGAGCAGACTGTTTTATCG
>CAMNHT010000075.1 GCA_946539625.1 uncultured Clostridia bacterium
AGAAGCGTCGCCGCCTTGCGGTCGGTTTTGCCGTTTTCGGTGAGCGGAAGGCTTTCGACCTTTGCCGTGCGCTTCGGCAGCAGGTATTCGGGAAGCTTTGCACGCAATGCCTGAAGCAGCGCCGCCCGTTCGATCGCGCCGGTATAGACCAGCCCGAGCACGCTCCGTTCGCGGTCGAACACCGCGCACGCGGCGTTGACGCCGTCGACCGTTTTTGCCGCGGCTTCCAGCTCGCCGAGTTCGATGCGGTGTCCCATGTGCTTGATCTGATCGTCCCGCCGTCCCAAAAACTCCAGCTCTCCGCGGTCATTCAGCCGTCCGAGATCGCCGGTCCGATAGACCGTTTCGGGATAGTCGGGATTCAGAGGATTCTGCACGAACGCGTTTTTCGTACGTTCCGGATCGCGATAGTACCCGTGGCACACGCACGTCCCGCGGATGCAGATCTCGCCTTCGTCCGCGCGATTGCCGTTTTCGTCGACAAGAAAGATCTCCGTGTTGTCGAACGCGCGTCCGATCGGGATGCGTTCGCCGGCGTCAAAGTCGCGGTCGACCTCATAGAAGCACGACATGCCGGTGCATTCGGTGGGTCCGTAAAGGTTCAGATACCGCGCTTTTACATGCTCGCGCCAGATGTTAAGCTGCTTCGGCGGCATGACCTCGCTGCCGAACGCGACGGTACGGAGATACTGCGGTACGACCGCGTCGAATGTGTGCAGCGCGGAGATCAGCGTCAGCGCGGGCACGACCCAGCAAAGCGCGGTCACGCGGTGCGCGTTCAGATATTCCACAAGCGGCACCGGCGTCATAAAGAGCCGCTTCGGCACGAGAACGACCTGCGAGCCGCATTTCAGCGCCGATAAAATCTCTTTCAGGCACGCGTCCACATACAGCGGCGCCTGCATGGCGAATACGTCCGCTTCGGTCGCGCGAAGCGTTTTTGTGATCTGTTCCGCATAGTCGAGCACGGCGCGGTGCACGCCGACGACGCCCTTCGGCGCGCCGGTCGAGCCGCTTGTGAACACAAGATACGCGGGGTCGGAATCGAGCGTTTGTTCTGCCGCCGCTTCGAGCGCGGAGCTGTCTGCCTCTTCGGACAGAAGCGCGTCTGCGTCAAGCGCTTCGCCTGTAAAGCCGCAGATATCGAGCAGTGCTTTTGCGCTTTCGTCCGTGATCGCAAAGCGCGGCTGTACGCGCTCCAGGATCGAGCGGATGCGGCTTTCGCCCATCTCCGCGTCGACCGGCACATAGAAGCAGTTCGCCTTCCACACGCCGAAAAACGCCGCGATCATCGCGCCGCCGCGCCGCATAAAGACGAGGACCGGCTCACGCGATGCGCCGCGTCTTAAGAGCGCGGAGCCGACGCCGTCGGAACGCGCGGCGACGTCCGAAACCGTCAGCGTTTCCCGTTCGTCCGAGAACATCGGACGGTCCGGGCGCGTTTCCGTCTGCCGCGCAAGAAACCCGAGAACCGTTTTCATATCAGTTTCCTCCCTTGTAGGGCGTCGTCGCAACCTGCGGATACAGCGTCGGGTCGTAGCGCCAGTAGGAATTGCTGTGCCGCCGCGTCTGCGCGTCCGTCCACATAAAGCACCGGTACTTGCCCGTCCACGCGCTGCACGCGTCGAAGTGATACCAACCCGTGCCGACGTTGACGAGCATCCAATAGTGATGCGTATTCGGTCCGCTGCGCTGCACGCTGACGATCTGCGCGTCCGTCTGTTCAAGCAGCAGCCGCGCCGCCGCGTACGAGGTGAAGCAGTCGCCTCTGCCTACGGTAAGTCCGCGTACCGCCTCGCTGCGCCAGTCCTGCTTGTTCGAGGCGGCGGCATAGCGCACGTTTGTGAATACGTAATCATAGATCGCCTCGACCTGCTCGGCAAGCGTCATGTCGTCCGTCAGGATCTTCGCGATGACCTCGTCCGCAACCTCCTGCGCGCGGTTCTCCTCAACCCTTGAGCGCACGACATGCATGATGATCGTTTTGTTCGCCGTGTTCCCGCGGCGATCCGTCGCGGAATAGGTCACGTAGTAATCGCCGGTTTTCGTGACGTCCATGCCCGACGCGTCGACGGTCACTTCCGTGTCGCCGTCGCAGTCATCCCACGCGTAGACCTCCGCGAGGTACGAAACCGGCTCGCCGACATAGCAGTAACGGCTGCGCACGCCGAACAGCTCCGGCGGCTCGGTATCCGGTATCAGCGTCAGCGTAAAGGTCTGTTCGCTTCGGTTGCCGCTCGTGTCGGTCGCGACAACGGTGACCTCCTGCGTGCCCTTCGTCCAGTCCGGCTCCGAACGGTAGCTCAGCGCCGTCTCCGTCACATCCTCCGCCTCCGCAAGCGCGTCCACGGCGACCGGCGTGTCCAGATACCATTGCGACCGTAAAACCGCAATCGAAGGCGGCGTCGTGTCGCGCACCTCGATCACGGCAATGTTGCGTTTTCCGTCGATCGTGACAGCAAGCACGTGCTGTCCGAGCTCGTCCGGAATAAACTGCATATCGAACGCCGCTTCCGAAAAGCTTCCTTCCTCCAGAAGCTCGGACGGCGACAGTCCCATGCGGCGCGCCTCGATCACAACCGGCGCGACGTTCGAGTACAGCAGCGTCGACCACACCGTTGTGACATTCCCCCCGCGATCCGTGAGCGTCAGCGGGATCGTCTGCGGATCCAGACTTTCCGGATCCGGCTCCGTCTGAAACGCCGCGGACACCGCGGTCTTATCGGATACGCCGCTGACCAGCATCTCCGGCAGGATCGTTTCGCCCGGCTGTGCGATATACGTCACGCCGCTGCCCGCGGGCGGGACCGTGTCCCGCACAACAAGACGCGTCTCGGATGCGTATCCGTCCGCCGTCACGGAAAGCGTGTACTCGCCCGGCTCACGCAGCATCTCCTCTGTGATCGGACTGATCGAAACGTCGCCGTACGGCGCGATCAGGATCTCATCCGCTGTGGGCGCCGGATCGCCCGCCTCGACCGTGATCTCGTCTGCCGCGATCCGCACGTGCACCGAAACCGGCACGCGTGAAGCATTGCCGCTTTCGTCCTCCAAAAGGATCACCGCATCATAATCGCCGAGGGTCATAAAATCCGGTTCGGTCTCATATGTGATCTTCACGCGACTTTTGTCGCGCAGATTTTTGATGAGCTTATCCGGTGAAAGCGTCGTTCCCGCCGGAACGGTCTGCTCCGGTCCGTCGGCGGTCGGCGGCTGCGTATCGCGTACGCAAAGGATCACCGGTACGGCGCGACCGTTCGTCACAACGCGGAGCGGATAGCTGCCGGCTTTGCGATAAAGCTCCTCCGGCTCGGTTTCATACGCCGCGTCGCCCGCCTCCCGGCGTAAAAACGCGCCTGCTTCCGGCGTGATCTCTCCGAGCTCGATCGTGAGCCTTCTTTTCACCCCGCCGTACGCAGCGCACAGCAGCACGAATACAACGGCAAGCATCAGTGCAAGGATCGGCAGGATCAGCGCAAGAACGAGATTCCGGACCGGGTGCACACGCTTTTGGGACTCTGCATGCTGTCTCTTCATGCCCGTGTCTCCGATTCGAACGTTCGTTCGTACGCCCGCAAAAGCGTTTCATACAGCGCTGCCGCTTTTCCGCCGACCACCGCGCCGTCGACCGATTCCGCGCGCCGCACGCCGAGCGTGCTGGATGTGATCAGGATCTCGTCCGCTTTCCGCATTTCGTCCGTCGTAAACGCGCGAATCAGCACCGGAACGCCGTTTTTCTTCGCGATCTCCAGAAGCGTCGCGCGCGTGACACCCGCAAGGATGCGATTGTCCGTCGGATGCGTGATGAGTGCGCCGTCCCGCAGAATATGGATATTTGTGTGAGAGCCTTCGGTAACGATCCCGTCGCGGACAAAGACCGCCTCGTCCGCGCCCGCCTCCTTTGCGCGCTGATTGGCAAGCACGTTCGGAAGCAGGTTCAGCGTCTTGACGTCGCACATCGCGTAGCGGATATCCTCCGTTGTGACAAGCTTCATCGTCCGATCGCGCGGCGGCAGCGTTTTCGGCGTGACCGTAACGAGAAGGTTCGGCTCCGCATGCTCCGGGAACGCATGCGTCCGCGGCGCCGTTCCGCGTGACGCCTGCCAGTAGAGCACCGCGCAGGGCTCGTTTGCCGCCGAAAGGCAGCGGTTCAGAACGTCTTTGAGCGCTTCGCGGTCCATACGAAACGGGATCCGAAGTCCCGAAATGCTCCGGTAAAACCGGTCGAGATGCGCCTCGAGCCGAAACGCCCGCGTACCGACCGCAAGGCACGCCTCATAGCAGCCGTCGCCGAAATACACGGCGCGGTCAAGGATCGGCACCGTCATCATGTCCGGATCGCCGATCGTTCCGTTGTAATACCCGATCTTCGGCATGCACGCACTCCTTTCCATTTTATCATGTATAGTATATCATACCCCTTTTTTTCGCGGCGTTCAAGTCCGAAGCGACAAATTCCGATATCTTTTTGCCGTCTGACGGCAAAGGCGGACACAATGCTTGCCAAACAGGCGGACGGGCGTTATAATATATAGTAATATTCGGTCCGGTACGCCGGACGGAAAGGACGAGTTGTGATGAAGAAGCGGGTCATGTCCTCCGCGCAGATCATTCCGATCGGGTTTTTGCTTCTGATTGCAGTCGGAACGCTGCTTTTGTCGTTTCCGATCGCGACGGCGAGCGGGACAAGGGCGCCGTTTCTCACCGCGCTGTTCACCTCGACGACCTCGGTATGCGTGACCGGGCTTGTCGTTGTCGACACGTTCTCCTACTGGTCGCTGTTCGGCAAGGCCGTGATCCTTGCTCTCATTCAGATCGGCGGGCTCGGCATTGTCGCCGTTTCCTCCACCCTGTTCATGCTGCTGAAAAAAACGTTCACGATCCGCGACCGCGCCATGCTGCGCGATTCGTTCGATCTGGATTCGCTGCACGGTGTGCTTCCGTTTTTGCGCAAGGTCATCTTCGGCGTTTTTCTGATCGAAGGGATCGGCGCCGTTCTCTATGCATTCGCGTTTGTTCCGCGCTACGGGTTTTTTCGCGGGCTGTGGTATTCCCTGTTTCATTCGATCTCAGCATTCTGCAACGCCGGTCTCGACCTGATCGGGCCGGACAGTCTTCAGCCGTTCCATGACAGTGCTTACATTCTGATCGTGACGATGTTCCTGATCGTGTTCGGCGGACTCGGCTATATCGTCTGGTTCGACGTATTCACGACCGCGAAGGAATCGGTCAGACACCGCTTCGGCGTACGCCGGTTTTTCGGTCGTCTCGGCGAGCATACGAAGCTCGTGCTGCTTACAACCGCGATCCTGATCGTCTCCGGCGCGGTCGTCTCGCTGCTGCTGGAAATGCACAATCCCGCGACGCTCGGCGGTCTGCCGTGGGGACAGAAGATTTTGAACGCGACCTTCCAGTCGGTGACGTACCGCACGGCGGGGTTTGCTTCGATCCCGCAGGCGTCGCTTTCCGACGGCTCAACGCTGGTCGGCTGCGTTCTGATGTTCATCGGCGGTTCTCCGATGGGCACGGCGGGCGGCGTCAAGACCGCCACGCTTGCTGTTCTGCTCCTGAGCGCGCTGTCATATGTGCGCGGGCAGGCGGACATCGTGGTTTTCCGCCGCCGTTTCGAGCAGACGCTGATCCGAAAAGCCGCGGCGATCCTGTTCTTCAGTCTGTTTCTGTCCCTGCTCTCCTCCGTTCTGCTGATCGCCGTCGACGGCGTGCCGATGCCGGACGCGGTCTATGAAGTGTTCAGCGCAACCGGGACGGTGGGACTTTCCCGCGGGCTCACCCCGCATCTTTCCGTCTTCGGACGGATCCTGATCATTCTCTGCATGTACCTCGGAAGGATCGGCCCGATCTCGCTCGCGCTGTTCTTCCATACAGACCTGTCCGGCGGCAAAAACATCCACTTCGCGCCTGGACGCTACTTTGTCGGATAAAAAGGAGGATCCAGATCTATATGACGAAAAAATCCATCGCGGTACTGGGCATGGGACGGTTCGGACAGTTTTTAACCGCCGAGCTTTCGAAAAACGGCGCGGACGTACTGATCGCTGACGGCGACGAGGAGACCATCCGCAAGTTTGCAAATCAGGTGAGCTGCGCGATCCGGGCAGATCTCAACGACCCCGAGGTCATCCGCGAACTCGGGCTTGCCGGCGTGGATACGGTCGTCGTCTCAATGGGCAGCAGTCTTGACGCGAGCATCATGTGTGTCATGGTGGCAAAGGAGATCGGTGTGCCGTACGTGATCGCGAAGGCCGCTTCCCTGCGCATGGGAGAGATCCTGCGGCGCGTCGGCGCGGATGAGATCATCTATCCCGAAAAGGAGAGCGCGGAGCTGACCGCAAGACGGCTTCTGTCCTCCGACTTTCTCGAGTTCTTCGACCTCGGTTCCGAGTTGTGCGTCTTCAGCATGAAGCCGAAAAAGGACTGGGTCGGCAAAACGCTTCGCGAGCTCAGGCTTCGCGACCGCTACGCGCTCAACGTCATGGCGATCCGCGAAAACGGGGAGACCACGGCTTCGATGGATCCCGACAGGCCGCTTGTTGCGGACTGCGAGCTGTTCGCCGTCGCAAAGCGCGACGCGCTGGACAAGATCCTGCACTGAACAATACCAAGTCACGAACCACCCGTGAAAACGGGTGGTTTGCTTTTGGCTATAAGCCCTTG
>CAMNHT010000076.1 GCA_946539625.1 uncultured Clostridia bacterium
TGCAAAGGTCGGATTTTGTCAGGATCACGACCGGCATACTCCCGCCGGATCGCGCGATGCTTGCGTAGCGCGCGATGCGGTTATAGCTGTAATCCTCGTTCAAAGCCGTGACGATAAAGCAGTAATCGACGTTTGCGACCATATACTGCAGCACGCCCGTCTTTGCCTGATCAGGTCTGGCAAGCAGGCTTTTGCGTTCACAGACGGACAGAATCACCGAGTCGCCCGCAGGATTTTCAATAAACAAAACATAATCCCCGACGACCGGCCACTGTTCCGGTTTTGCGCCGTAGAAGCTGCCCTTCGGCTTTGCGGGGAGTTCCCGCCCTTCGAATGCAATGATAAAGCTGTTTTTTCTGACTTCGGAAATCCTTCCGAGCTTCTCCTCTTTCATGTTGACCTCACTGTAATCTGTTCAAGTGCGTGTCGCATGGAGACCTCGAAGGCAAACAAAAAGCCGTGACGGTGACGCCACGGCTCCATAATCAAATATGATCCTGTCCGGATTAAAGGGCAGAAACCGAGGTCATCATGCGATATTCGTTTCCATTTTTGATTGTCATCGTGCGCATTGGATGTTTAACCTCGCTTTCTTCATATTTACGTTTTTTGGATTATACCATCAGCAGCATGGCAAGTCAATACCGTTTCCGGTTATTTCTGCCATTTTTATCATGTTTTGGGTTGCTCGGGAGATCAATCCGTTCAGACGACGACGCGTTCCTTGATTTTCTCACCGCAGGCGTCTATCGCGGGTTCACCGGCGACCACGCAAACCGCGTTGTCATGCGCGATGTCCGTAAGGATGTCGCACAGTGCCAGAAGATCCTTCTTGTTCGTTCCGATCAGCGTACGGTAGCGTTCAACGATCTGTTCCTCGGTCATGCCGCGGAAGAAGCGCGTCTCCGCCGCGGTCATCTTTTCTTCTGCGGTTCGCAGCGGGTCTACCGAAGATACCGCGCTCAGGATAAAGCCGGTGAGGTCCGGATCGTCCGCAAGGAACGACCGCACGAACGCGGCCGACCCTGCGATCACGTCCAGCGAGCGACCGGGCTGCGGATCCCGATACGTGTAGAAGAACAGCTCCCCGGTGTCGCGTCCGTTGAAGCCGCATCCGTATGCGCCGCCTCTGACGCGGATCTCGTTCCACAGGTAGGTGAACGAAAGCAGCTTGGAAAGCACAGGGATACTGCCGGTAAAGGTGCGGTTATGCAGCTGAAGGTTCGTGCCTGTTGCGGCAAAACCGACCTGTGACGGGATCACGATCCCCTCCTGCCGGCTGCCGGACGGCTGATAGCAAGCCTTCGCCGCAGGTTCGATCCCGTCCGATGGGATTGCAGAAATCAGAGCCTCGATCGCGGCGTCGGGCGTCTCTTCCGAGCAGGAAACCGTCAGACGTTCCCTTGTCACAAGGCGATTGAGAACGCTCTGCATGGTTTTCAGCAGTTTCTTCCACGCATCCTCGCCCGCTTCCAGCGTGCTGTTCAGCCATTGCGCATACGTCACGCCGCTGACGCACTCGTTTGCAAGCCCCTGCGCTGTGCAGTACGACGCCACGCGCGAGATGCCGTATCGATGCCCCTGCGCGGGAAGCGACAGCTTTGCGTTCAAAGCCAGCTGCTGTAAGATATCCCGCAGCAAATCGACATCATCAAAACGCGTTTCGGTAAGGATCTCGGAAAGCAGTTTCGCGGCGTTTTCCGCCTCCTCCGAAAGAGCGGCGACGGAAGCGGTAAACAGCACGCGGCAGGTATCCGGCGTTTCACCTGCGAAAAACGAAGGTGTAAACGAAAGTCTTCCGATCGTGTTTTTGATTGCAAGCGGCAGCTGTGCACGCGTGTAATGTTTTGTCGCAAGCGAGCCGAGCAGTTCCGTCAAAACCGGCAGTACCGGCAGTTCCGAAAGTGCAAGTTCATTGATCCAGAAGTTGGCGCGAAACAGCGCAAGCTCACTTCCGACCGTGTGGTTCAGAACCGTTACCCCGATCTGCTTCGTTTCGGTCATTGTAAGCGGTTCCGGCTTGTCATTCAGATCGGAAAGCTTCAGCATCGGAATCGTGGCGAGTGCTTCCGGGCTGTCGGGCGTTTGCTGCCACAGTGCAAGCGCTTCCGCCTCCTTTGCGATCCGTGCACGGTCTGTTTCCGTCCATGCTTCGCTTTCGGCTCTTACGCGCGCCGCTTCACGCTCGCGCTTTTCTCTGCCGAGCGTTTTGGAGGGAACAAGTACGATCGTTGCGGCATGATCGTTTGAAAGCAGCAGCTCTTTGATCAGGTTTTCAAAGAAATCTCCCGTGAGCTTTTCTTCGATCGCTTTCAGCGGTGCCTCGACCAGCAGCGCATCCGCGGGATCGCCGCCGTACAGCCACGTGTCGAGCATGGACAGCGCTTCTCCGAGACTTCTCGGCCAGCCGTCACCGTCGCGGTCGCGCATTCCGAACGCAAAGCTGTGGAAACAAGCCGAGAGGCGTTCCTTGTCGAGCCCGTTTTTGACGATTCCCTCAAGCGTTTCACGGATCGTCGCTTCCAGCGCTTCCTTCTTTTCTGCGTCGGTGTTCATCGCGATCCAGCCGAAGATCGGCTGCTGAATGCCGTCCTCCATGATGACGGAAAAGTCCTGCGCAAGACCTTTGTCGAGCACAGCGCGTTTCAAAGGCGCGTCGTTGTCCCCGCCGAGGTAGTCAGCAAGCACGGAAGCCGCAAAGTTTCGCTCACGCTCGTCGAATCGCCCGAGCACCGTCGTGCAGGAAATGATCGCACGGTTTTCCGAAGGCTCGTCCTCGCCGATCACAAACGGAACTTCCTCCGCAATGCTTTTGACGGGACTCTGCATCGGGATCACAAAATTCGCTTCCTGCCGTTCGAACGCCGAAAGGAACGAATCAATCTTCGAAAGAACCGCGTCGGTGTCGATGCTGCCGACCAGGCTGATGCGTGCGTTGGACGGATGATAGTATTTCTTGTGGTTTGCGATAAACTGCTCATAGGTGAGGTCCGGTATGCATTCGGGATCACCGCCGGAAACGAACCGATAGCAGTTATCGGGAAACAGCACACGCTGTATCTCATTATACATGACCGTCTGCGGTGAAGCAAACGATCCCTTCATTTCGTTGAATACGACGCCGGTGTAGCAAAGGTTCTCTCCCTCGCCCTCGTAGCGCCATCCCTCCTGCCGGAAGATCTCGGGCTTATGATAGATCGCGGGATGCAGAACGGCGTCGAGATAGACATCAATCAGGTTCAGAAAATCGCGATCATTGCGGCTCGAAACGGGATAGACCGTTTTGTCCCCGTACGTCAGCGCGTTCAGAAACGTCTGCACGGAGCTTTTCAAAAGCTCCACGAACGGTTCCTTGACCGGATATTTATCCGAGCCGCAAAGCACCGAATGCTCCAGAATGTGGAATACGCCGGTAGAATCCTCAGGAAGAGTCTTGAACGCGATCGAAAACGCCTTGTTCTCGTCTTTGCGATCGAGCCATGCCAGCTTCGCGCCGGTCTTTACATGTTCCATCTCCCAAAGCGTCGCATCCAGTTCTTGAAGACGACGCGCGCGAATGACCTTAAATCCGTTTACAATGCTTCCGATTTCCATATGCTCCTCCTTTATTCTTCCATCATGAGTCGAATGATCTCTTCGTCCGTTTTCTGCATGCCGCAGCTTGCAAGCTTGCCGACGCAGCGGATCGTATTTTCAACGCCCTTTTTGACGATGCCGTCTCCGCCGAAGAACTGATTGCCGTCCTCATACATAGCAAGGCCGAGCAGTCCGGCGTCAACTGCCGCCGCAATCTTTGCCGCGCAGCTTGCCTTCGCGCCGTCGCAGATAATGCCTGACGTGACCGCGACGGCATTGACGACGGTATGCGCGATCATTTCAAAGCGGCCGCCCTTTAGGTACGCGATCCCCGCGCCTGCGCCGACGCCCGCGCTGACCGCGCCGCAATAGGCGGAAAGCCTTCCGATTCCGGTCTTAAGATGCGTGGTGATGAGGTTCGACACGCAAAGCGCGCGCAACAGTTCGTCGTGCGATTTGCCGTTTTCGTTTGCATAGACGATGACCGGAACGGACGCCGTAATGCCCTGGTTTCCGCTGCCGGAATTAATGACGACCGGCAGCTCACAGCCGTTCATTCTGGCGTCGCTGCCCGCCGCTGCCCACGCGCGCATCTTATAATTGATGTCGTACTCTCTGCCTCTTAACACCGTCTTGCCTATGTTTGCACCGTAATTGCCGCGCAGCCCTTCCTCTGCGATCGCCATATTGTATGCGATCTGTCGTTCGAGCACCGCTTTGACGTCCTCCGGATCGACCGAATCCGCAAAGTCCACGATGCCCTCGACCGAAAGGCAGGTGCGGTCGGTCAGTCGGTCATCGCTCTTACCGGTCAGTTCCTGTTTCAGAAACACTTCGTCGTTGCGGCTCACCAGTACGACGTTCGTGTGGTAGTCAACAATGCGCACCGTCGCGCGGTCCGGTCCGTGAAAAGCGGTGATCTGAATATCAAAAATCCTTCCGGTATCTGCATGACGAACTTCAATCGGCGTGTTTTCAAGATATGCGGACATCGCTTTGATCTGCTCCGCGGTAACGTTTGCAAGCACCTCGAGCTCCGCGTCTGCGTCGCCCGCGACCGTACCCGCCGCCGCCGCTGCCGGAATTCCTCTTAACCCTCCCGTGTGGGGCACGACCACGCTCTTGACGTTCTTGATGATATTGCCGGAAACCTCGATGAGCAGCCGTTCCGGCGTTGCACCGAGCGTTTCCCGCGCCTTTGCCGCTGCGTACGCGATGGCGATCGGCTCGGTGCACCCCATCGCGGGACGCAGTTCTTCCTGCAAAATCTGAATATATGCCCGATATTGCTCGTTTGTGATATGCATGGTTATCCCCTCCTGCACTTGATACTGTTATTGTACAGATTTGTTCGCGTTCGGTCAATTGTTTCGGCTCATTTTGTCGAAAACCATGTGTATTCTGTCAATGAAATCTGCATTTATATACAAAAGGACCGTCCAAAAGGATCGGTCCGAAAAGATGCTTCGATTTTACTTTGTATTAGCCGCTTTCCTTGCAGCTCTCTTTTTTCTGCGCTCGATGATACGGCGCGCACGTTTCAGGCCGGTCGGCGTAACGGTTTTCTTGTCAACCCCTTCCTGGAATTTGTTCATGCGGCGGTTGCGCGCATCAACAGCGGAGGGCTGAATATCGCCGGATTTGGTCAGTGCCCACTTGGTGAGCATCGGCCCGACCAGTTCATAGACGAGCACGCTGAACAGAATGATATTCTTGATGAGCACGCCGTCCGCCGTTCCGAGCTTTGCCGCGGTGACGCACATACCGAGCGCAACGCCCGCCTGCGGCAGCAGCGTAATGCCCAGGTATTTTTTTACGACCGGATCGCATCCGGTTGCCGCACAGCTCAGATAGGCTCCGACGTATTTGCCGACGGAACGTGCCAGAATATAGGTGATGCCGATCACCAGCACCGCAACGTTCAGGATGACGCTAAGCTCCAGCTCCGCACCGCTGAGCACGAAGAACAATGCAAACAGCGGCGCCGTCCACTTGTCAGCGCGCTCCATCAGGTCGTGCGCTAGCGGGCAGATGTTGCAGAACACCGTGCCGAGCATCATGCACACCAAAAGCGTGGAGAAACGGATCTTCACACCGCCGATCTCAAAGGAGATCATGGACAGCGCGACCGTCAGCACCACAAACGCGATGGTCAGCGAAAGACGGTTCGAGTTTGAAAAGAACGTCCGTTCGAGAAGGGTCAGAACCCATCCCAGAAGAGCGCCGAGCAGCAGCGAGGCCACGATCTCGATCACCGGCTCCACAAGAATGCCGACAAGATTCGTCTTGCCCGTAACGATGGACGTTGCGATTCCGAAAGACACGGCAAACACCGCAAGACCGACAGCGTCGTCGAGCGCGACGATCGGCAGCAGGATATCCGTGAGCTTGCCCTTGGCCTTATACTGACGTACGACCATCAACGTGGCAGCCGGTGCGGTCGCCGTCGCGATCGCGCCGAGCACGATGGTTGCTTCAACGGACATCATATCCGGCATCAGAAAATGCAGTCCCAAAAGCGTAAGGTCAACCAGCAGCGTTGCGGCGAGTGCCTGAAAGATGCCGACGATGATCGCCTGTTTGCCGATGGATTTGAGCTGCGAAATCAAAAACTCGTTTCCAATGGAAAACGCGATAAAGCCGAGCGCTGTATTGCTGATGACGGACAGCCCCTCCACCTCCTCCGTGGTGGAAAAGCCAACGCCGGGTATGCCCAATCGGCCGAGACAGTACGGTCCGATGATGACGCCCGCGATCAGAAACGCCGTAACGTCCGGCAGCTGCAGTTTTAAGAGTTTGAATACACGCGTCATCAGCAGCCCGATCAGCAGCGCGAGTGCAGACGATAACAACGCGACCATGTCAATTACCTCCGATCTTTTTCACACAAAGATAGATAATACTACTTTCCTCCCGAAAAATCAATATCGAAATAAGCAAAATCGGATGACGGCATTTTTGCATTTTTCTCCTGCAATTACGCTCCGCGCTTCCGGACAGAAAAACAGCCTGATCCGATACGGAGTCGGATCAGACTGTTGACAGAGTTGTTTATTCGATTACCGTTTCAGCTTCTCAGCGCATTCGCCGCCAT